>CAYTXN010000523.1:0-2273 GCA_964441195.1 uncultured Limnohabitans sp. | reverse complement strand
CAAGAGCTAAAAAAAGGTACAGAAAGAGCAATACTGAAAGATGCAGGGCTGAAATGATATTCACAGTATTAACCAATTCCAAATTATGAAAATTAACGCAATTCAAACCTCCTCTGATAATGCCTTGAAAATCATTCTTGAAAAAACAGAATCTGGGTTCAGTGCCTATGCTCCAGCCCATTCAGGAATTTACACGATAGGTGATTCGTATGAGGAAGTAAAAGAAAATATCGAAGAGGTACTTGAGTACCAAGTCGATTACCTAGAGGAAATGGGGAAGAATCCAGAAGCTAATTTTCTAAAAAATGCGAAAGTGGAATACTTTCTCGATGTTAAGCAGTTTTTCGAGCAATATCCTATCCTGAACAAAAGCGAATTTGCTAATTACATTGGTATGAACGCCAGTATGATGCGAAAGATTAGCAGTGGAATAATTCCCTTATCCGATGCGAAAGCCCAACAGATTCAGGAAGGACTTCATCGCTTGGCAAACGATTTAAAGCAAATCCATTTTGCGTAGTGGGAGAAGAATCTTTCTATTAAATTCTTTTATTGTTTTAAGCTTAATCAAACCCAAATCTTCCATCCTTTCAATTTTGGAATCCCCCAAACTTCATTTGCCATTCCCCCACACCCAAGGTATCTTTGCACCTGAATCAAAAATGCCTTAACCGTGTCAAATAAAACCGTCAAAGTAGGTCTGGTCCAACTCAGTTGCTCTGGGAATGTGACCGAAAACATGGACAAAACCATCGCAGGTGTCCGCACTGCCGTCGAGAAAGGCGCACAAGTGGTTGTCCTGCAGGAACTTTTTAGATCGCTCTACTTCTGCGATGTGGAGGATTATGATAATTTCCTCCTCGCCGAAGCAATCCCCGGCCCATCGACTGATACGCTTGGTACTCTTGCCAAGGAACTCGGAGTCGTGATCGTTGCTTCCCTTTTTGAAAAAAGAGCAGAAGGTTTGTATCACAATACTACTGCGGTTCTTGATGCAGATGGTACTTACCTTGGCAAATATCGAAAAATGCATATTCCTGATGATCCGGGCTATTTTGAGAAGTTCTACTTCACGCCAGGGGATTTGGGTTACAAGGTTTTCCCAACCAAATTCGGAAAGATTGGCGTACTCATTTGCTGGGATCAGTGGTATCCGGAAGCAGCTCGAATTACAGCTTTGAAAGGAGCAGACTTTTTGGTGTATCCGACTGCTATCGGCTGGGCTTTGCATCAGGATGAGCAAACCAACGACGACCAATACAATGCTTGGCAGACTATTCAGCGCTCGCATTCAGTTGCGAACGGCATTCCGGTAGTTTCTGTCAACAGAACAGGGATCGAAGGTCCAATGCAGTTTTGGGGAGGATCTTTTGTGTCCAACGCCTTTGGTCGGGTGACCTATAAAGCCCCGCATTTGGAAGAAGAAGTTCACGTGGAGGAATTGGATTTGACCGGTTCTGATCGATACAGGACGCATTGGCCTTTCCTGAGAGATCGAAGAATCGATTCCTATGCTCCGATCACCAAGCGATACCTAGACGAGGAATAGTTCATTATTTCAACTTCAAGTAAATTCCTCCAAGCAACGAGGAAACCTATTTGGCGTTATAACTGAACTCCTTTTAACTAATTGAAACTCATGAGAGATGTTTTTGAACTTGCCCGTTCTGGTGCTGCAACTCCTGCAGAATTAGGCTATTATTTCCCTGCGGAATTTGCTCCACAGGAATCCATGTGGTTGAGTTGGCCGCATAAAGAGGAAAGCTGGCCGGGAAAAATCGAGAAGATTTATGCACCGTATTCCCAATTTGTCAAGGAAGTAGCGGCAGCTCAAAAAGTCAACATCAATGTAGCCGATGAGGAGATGAAGGCTTTTGCTCAGAAGCACCTCAAGGAAGCTGGAGTGAAGCTAAGCAATGTGAGTTTTCATCTTTTCCCAACCAATGACGCCTGGTGTCGAGATCACGGACCGGCTTTTTTGATTAACCCTGATTCAGAGTATAAAAAGGCCATCGTCAAATGGGAGTACAACGCTTGGGGAGAGAAATATCCTCCTCATGATTTGGACAATTTGATTCCGCTTCATATTGCGACAGAGTTGGCTGTTCCGTGCTTTAGACCTGGAATCGTCATGGAAGGCGGTTCGGTGGAATTCAACGGAAAGGGAACCTTGCTGACTTCCACGGCTTGTCTGCTAAATGAAAACCGTAATCCAACTTTAAATCAAGCCCAGATAGAGAAATATTTGTGCGATTACTATGGTGTAAAGCATA
>CAYTXN010000522.1:0-2275 GCA_964441195.1 uncultured Limnohabitans sp. | reverse complement strand
GGAGTCTCGCCAAGAGAACCAAAGCAGGAATAATTAAAAATCCTCCACCAGCTCCGACAATACCTGTAATGACACCGACCACGGACCCCTCTAAAGCAATCATAGGATAATTGAATTTCACTTCCTCGTTTTCGGGGCAATCTTTACATTTCTTCCCTGTAATCATGGAAATAGAAGCTGCCAACATTATCAAGGCAAAAAAGACCATGATGCCGACATTTTTGGTAATTGCAGTCTCTCCCAAAGTAAAAAGCGGGTCAGGAAGCCATGGCACCAAGAATTTCCTCGTAAGGAAAACAGCAATAAAGGAAGGAATCGCGAATACTATTGCTGTCTTGTAATTGACCAGACCTTTTCTCATGAATGTGCCCGCTCCGACCAGCGAAGTTGACCCTACTACAAATAAAGAATAGGCTGTGGCTAAAACAGGATCCACATCCAAGATGTAAACCAATACGGGCACAGTTAATATGGACCCACCTCCTCCAATCAAGCCAAGACTTACTCCGATTATTATGGCAGCTGCAAAACCTATTATGGTAATTATTTCCATTTTTTTTTATGATTTTTCTGCTACAAAAGTAAGTCGGTCAATTAGCCTCAAGCGGTGACAATTGTTACAATTAGAGCCTCATGATATCCATCTAATATAAATTATTGATAATACCGAATCAGGTTTTGATATGATTTTTATCCTGTAATTTTCTATTGAAAAAATTTAACTTTCACAAAATCAATAAGCCATGAAGATAATAGTCCCAATTGACTTCTCAGAAAACTCAATCAAAGCCCTCGAATTTGCCATTTTCATGGCAGATAAAAAACATGCAAAAATCACACTTGTTCACGTGGTGGAGGTAGTCTATGACTTCGCCTCTCAAGCAGCCATCGCATTGGATTCGATGTATGCTGATGGAGAAAGAATGCTAGAGAAATTAATCGAGCAGTACAAAGCCTCCGGTGTGGAGATGGAATATCGAATCGTAGATGGCGTGGCTTCTATCAGCGTTGCGCGAATTGCAGAAGAAATCGAAGCGACACTGATCGTAATGGGCACTCAGGGTGCCAGCGGAATTAAAAAGGCATTGATCGGAACCACGACAGTAAATTTGATTCGTGAGGCTAAATGTCCTGTCTTGGTGGTACCTGCACAAGCCCAAGTAGCTGAAATCAAAAAGATTACTTTGGCTTTGGAATTTGCAAACCATGAAGAGCAGTTTATTGACTGGATCATAGGTATGAGCGAGAGATGGGGAATGGGACTGGAAATTCTCCATGTTCAGACCAATCATGGATTCAAAGAAGAACTCGCAATCCTCGGCATAGAAGGTTATCTGCAAAAGAAATATCCTGGACTGAAAGCTAGAATTCACACCTTTTATGCCGCAAATGCTTCCGAAGGATTGGACATGTACATGCAGGAGCATGACAATATGATTTTAGTAATGTGTCATGAGCACCGAAATCTTTGGGATCAGATCATTCAAAAAAGTCAATCCATCCAAATGGCTTATCATACAAACATCCCACTTTTGATTTTGAATTGAAATCAAAAAAGCCTGAATCAGTTAAAATTGCTTCAGGCTTTTATTGGAAAAGGTAAATATCACTTACTAATCAATTCCTCAAAATCGTCTCGGATGTATATTACATTCCGTCCAAGCTCGATCCATTTTTTCTTTTCCAGTTGCTTCAAAAGTCGAGACACCACTTCTCGGGAAGTTCCTAACTCATTTGAGATCTCCTGATGTGTCATATGTAATTCATTGGCTTTATGCTGCTTCATTTTAGTAACGATATACTGCATTAGCCGCTGGTCCATTCGCTTAAAAGCTACTGCATCAAGTGCAACCAACAGTTCCTGGAATCTCATTTGATAGGTACTGGACACAAAGTCTTTCCACTGCTTGTATTCATTTGAAAACTGCTCATGGACTTCTATTGGAATAAAAATCATCGTTGCTTTGTCTTCTACCACAGCCTTGATTTCGCTAGGGCGTGAAGCAGTGCAGCATGTCAGGGAGAGCGCACAGGTCTCACCTTGATCGAGGTAGTAAAGAAATAATTCTTTCCCGTCATCATCCATTCTCATGATTTTGACAGACCCTTCTATTACAAGAGGCACCGCTTTGATAAATTGGCCTGGCTCCATAAGAACCTTTCCAGACTCCAGATTCATCACTTGACCTTTTTCCAAAATCGCCTGAAGCAAATTTGGATCTGTAATATTTGGTAGCGCTTGTTTTAGTTTTTCGATGGTCATATTCTTGATCTA
>CAYTXN010000521.1:0-2276 GCA_964441195.1 uncultured Limnohabitans sp. | reverse complement strand
ACGCCCGAGAAACTGACCCAAGCCGGAGGTTCACGCTATATCCAAGCTCGAAGACCGGATTTATACCGGGATATCATTGGAAAGGATCATAAACCTGAACAAAAGGTGGTTTGGTTGAAGAAGGATAAGTGAAGAATTTAGATCTTAATGCCCTTGAAAGTTTTGGAAATCAATAGAAAACAAAAAAGCCGACGAGAGTCGGCTTTCCTGTGTTATAAACTGTGGCAATTAATTCATGTAAACTGTAATTCTACCATCACCTTCAGAACTTACCACTAGGAGTGGTCTTCCGTTAGGGCTTTGATCCTCAGAGATAAAGAGTAAACCTTCAGGAGCATCATGTCCAAGTCCGCCCATGGACTTTCCATCCAATGCTTGAAGGAATCTTAATCCTGATGCACCACTTAGTTCATAGACCATTATAGCATCTGCTCGCTCCAATCCAACAAATACGATATTTTTCCCACGGATCTGACCGATCTCGATAGCCTCAGGCTCTACACCTTTGTTATCACTTCGACCATCATCATACAGTGAAGAATTAGCCATCAACAGGTCTCTTTCCAGATCTACATAATCGCGGACTAACTGGCCATTTCTTCCATTCCAGATCGAAAATGATCTGCCTCCGATTCCATAAAGCACATCAAAATCTCCATCTCCATCAGTATCTCCTGCAGAGTTGGTCACGGTATATCTTCCTAGGTTTGCATCTTTTTGAAGAAACTCGGCATTAGGAAATGCAGTTGGGTCAAGATCTAGATCCTTTACTCGATCTTCTTCATTGTAGGCAGCCCCATAATCTCTTGTATCTCCTTCATTAGCGGTAATGACAAAAGTGTTGCCTCCTACTTCAAAAGATGAAATCGCATCAGGCAAGAAATAAGATAACAAAGGCCAGTTTTGAAGATTACCTGCAATACCATCTCGATCACTCACATCCAATTTATTATTACCTCGTGAATGATCTTTAACACCAAATGGAAAAATATCGGTGATTATTTTACGCTTGAGATCCACTCTTGCCATTCCGTTGTTCTCTTGCAAAGTCACCCAAGCAAATGATGAAGAAGCATCAACAGTCACATATTCCGGTTCGATGTCCTGGGTAAAAGAGGCTCCCGGGCCAAAGATTCTGAGACCATTGGCCATCAAGGCTGCTTTCTGACTTTCAAATGCCTCAAAGCCAAGTGTTGTCACCGCATAGCCATTGTTCACTTCGATGATCGAGATAGATCCTTCCGGATCAACAGAATAATCCGAATTGGGCTCGCCTTCGTTAGCAGATACAATCAGATTTCCATCTGGACTGAAAGTCACCATATCTGGAAGCGCTCCGACAGGAACTATAGCGATGGGAGTAGTTAAATCAGCTGTGTTATACACCAAGACAACTCCTGGGTCAGTTTTTGGATCTGCTTCGACTGCGATTGCAAGTTTTCCGTTTTTTACAGCCACTGAATTTAAGCCTCCACCATATATGGAGATATCAATAGAAGTAAGTTGAACCATATTTTCCGGATTTGAAAAATCAATCACGTCCACTCTAGAACCTCCGTCATTGTTAACTACAAAAAGTTGGTTAGTTGCCGGATCAAATGCTGAGATTTCAGCTGCGGTTCCCCCGCCAATTTTAAGGCTGGAAATTTCTGTAAAGGACGTGGTTACCGGACCAAGTTTGCCTACTTTTTCTTGACATCCTGCTAGGAGGAGCAAAGAAGCTCCCATTAAATAAATTTTTCTCATTATTTTTTTTGGTTTGGTATAGTAAAAATTGACTTTGAAATTACATCAGCGTTGCATATAAAAAGCGAACGATTTGTTACCATATCATTAAAAAAAATAGCGTTTAAATAGCTGATTATTAATCCTCTATTCGCAATTCTTTAACATTCGAATTCTAGCTGACAGCTTTTTATTTTGATAAAGTCGAAAGAATGGTTTGCTGTCGAAAGGCTAACTTTTAGTGAAACAGGATATACGTTCGACACCCCTCGGGACTGCTTGTTGGCAAAGGCAGGGATTGACCTTTTCGGAAATCCAATCCTCCTTTTTCCTCCCCGTTCTCTGTGGTAAAATCATCCCATATCCTTCTTAAGTAAATTGTAAGTCCTCAGTGGTGATTTGCAGATTAACAAAACTTACAACTCAATTATACCACTTACAAAACCCCATGCGCCCTGCCTACTGAAAGCCGAGACTGGCTTTTTGACGGTATTCGCATTTTCTTTCCCCGAAAAGCCCAATTCTTCTATCTTTGTGCCTTGTTTTGAGCG
>CAYTXN010000520.1:0-2283 GCA_964441195.1 uncultured Limnohabitans sp. | reverse complement strand
AGGATCAAATTGACTACCTGCAGGTACTTCGGCGTGCGCGAATCCACGGCGATTTTTTCGGATTTGTCAAGAAGCATAGGTTACTGGGTTTTGGGTTGGGTAGGTAAGGGTAATAATGAATAGAATTTATCTAGGGAAGGCGGCTGCAAGGCCTCCATCCACGTTGAGCATATTTCCAGTTGTTTTAGTTAATAAACCACTTACAAAAGCAAAAGCTGCATCAGCAATGTCGCTAACTTTCACACTTTCCTTTAGTAAAGTTCGGTTTGCATAGTATTGGGGAAGATCTTTGACTTCGATGCCATAGGCTTTGGCGCGATTTTCTGCCCAGCCACCTTCCCAGATGTTAGAGTTTTCGATTACGGCATCTGGATTTACCACATTTACGCGGATTTTTTCTTCAGCGAGTTCTGCTGCCATAAGTCTGGACATGTGAAGTTGAGCTGCTTTTGAGGTTCCGTAAGCCACGTTTTTTGGACCAGCTACCAAAGCATTTTTGCTGACGATGTTAATGATGTCGCCACCAAGACCTTGTTGCTTCATCAGAGTGACTCCGATCTTGGAGACTTGATATTGGCCCATCACCAAAATTTCGTTGAGCCTTGACCAATCCTGATCAGTATGATCTTCGAAGGCTTTGGAAATGGAAATTCCCGCATTATTGACTACAATGTCGATTCCTCCAAATTTCAGGCAAGTGGCTTGAATGGCTTCTGCTAGACTTGCTGTATCTGTCACATCTAGTTTTGCACCGAGCACTACGTCTTTTCCGTATTTCTTTTCAAACTCAGCTACCGCGGTAGCCAATCTTTCGGGATCAATGTCAGTCAATACTACACATGCACCTTCCTGAACATATTTCTCTGCTATTCCTTTACCAATCCCCCCGGCACTACCTGTGACTAGGGCAATTTTGCGGGAAAGCGGCTTTTCTTTTGGCATTCTTGAAAGTTTGGCTTCCTCAAGTAGCCAATATTCAATGTCAAATGCTTCTTGGAGAGGTAGGGAAACATATTCTGAAACAGCCTCTGCACCACGCATCACATTGATTGCATTGATATAGAATTCGCTGGCAACACGGCTGGTTTGCTTGTCTTTTGCGTAGCTAAAAAGTCCTACCCCCGGCCATAAAATTACCACAGGATTGGGATCCCGCATCGCAGGGCTATTAGAGTGTTTATGTTTTTGATAATAGTCAGCGTACATTTCACGGTAAGCTTGGAATGCAGCGCCAATTTTTTCTTTCAGTGCATTCACATCGCTTAGATTTGCATCTGCCGCCAAATCTAGAACGAGTGGACTGATCTTGGTTCTAAGAAAATGATCTGGACAGCTGGTACCCATTGGGGCGAGTTTGGTCAGATCATGACTGTTGACAAATTGGAGCACGACTTCAGAATCACTGAAAGTGCCGACCATTCGTTTTTCCGAAGAAGCAAGTCCACGAAGTATCGGGGCCAATTTTGCAGCCTGGGATTTTCGCTGATCTGGTGCAAGTGATTTTACTTTTTCACCTCCAAAAACAGGTCGTCTTTTACCGTAATTTTCTTCTAAATAAGCAGAAGCAGTTTCAATAACCTCAAGGCTATTTATATAACACTCATATGCGGTGTCTCCCCAAGTGAAAAGTCCATGGCCTCCAAGCATTATTCCGCGGATTCCCGGATTATTATCCAAAGCTTCCTTCAATTGTAAACCAAGGTCAAAACCAGGTCGCTGCCATGGAACCCAGGCGATTGCTCCTTTCCAAAGCTCTTGGGTGATTTTTTCTCCGTCTTTGGATGCAGCAATTGCAATGGCTGCATCGGGATGCAGGTGATCAATATGTTTAAAAGGTAAAAAACCGTGCAATGGAGTATCGATGGAAGGTGCTTTGGAATCTAAATCATAGATGCAATGGTTAAATAGCCCTACCATCTCATCTTCAAATTCAATTCCTCTATAAATCCCATTTAGGGACCTCAATTTTTCTACATATAACCCAGCCAAACCGGAACGGGTCATAGTCCCGATGTCTCCACCAGAACCTTTGATCCACATGACCTCGACAGGTTCTTTTGTAAGAGGATCCAGCTCCATGGTTTTGCAGGATGTATTGCCTCCGCCATAATTAGTAATCCGGAGGTCAGCTCCAAGTATATTTGATCGATAAATTAAAAGTTCTACCTCATTTCCTTCTAATGCAGCGGCTTTTGCCTCGTCCCATAGAAAGCTTACATGCTTGTAATTCATAATTGGTGTATTCATTTTAACAGGTCTACTGGTGATAGGATGAATTTCTCA
>CAYTXN010000519.1:0-2286 GCA_964441195.1 uncultured Limnohabitans sp. | reverse complement strand
GCAAGTTGACCGTTGAGGTTGATTTTTGTTTTTGGACCCTCTTCGAGGAATTTCAGTCGATTGTCCAGAGCGATTTGGAGTTTTTCAAGGTCATTGATCTTTTCCTTATCGGAGGAGGTTCTGCTATCTGCAGCTGCAAGTTTTTCTGTGAGTCGATTTACCTCTTCCTCATTGCGTTTGAGCTTTTCATTGAGTTCTTTCAGTTGATTGTCTCGTTCAGTTTTGATCTGTTCAGAGATGGATGTAGTGTCTTGCACCTGTCCAATTGCGGAAAAAGAGATTGTTATGAAGGAAATCAGGAGGATGGAAAGGACCTTTGTGTTCATAGAAAGGAATGAAGGGAGGGATTGCATCTTGGGTTATTGCTATTAAGCCGTCTCATTACAATTTCCATGCGAATCTTTTATCCTTGGTATAAAGTCGGATTTTCCTTTAATTTCATTGCTCGGCTCTGAATTACGCGCTGAAAGAAAATTGAAACCACCCACCAATAAACCCAGCCCATGCAAAATACATTATTCACCATCTTTTTGGCTCTTGTCATTTGGTCATGTGGTCCAAAGGAAAAATCAGATGCAAATTATGTCATTTTACCAAGCCCTACTTCTTTTGAAATCACGGGAAATTCTAAAATCAATAGTGCAGATCTAGAGACAGTTTTTATTGATGCAAAAAACCACTTCACTTCAGGTAAATCACTTTCGGATTTTCAGATTGACCAAATATCTTTTGTTTTAGTTCCTACATTGGAAGATACATATGAGGGATATGTACTGGAGATTACTGACCGAAAAGTGAAAATTAAGTCCTCTTCTGACGCAGGGCTTTGGTTTGGATTGATGACTTTGGGGCAATTGCTGGAAGATGCGAAAGATCAAAATGTCCCGCTTCCCTTATGTGCTATCTCTGATGAACCCGCATTGGCTTACCGAGCAGTTCACCTGGATGTAAAGCATCATTTGGAGAAAAAGGAATACTACTATGACTTGATGGATCGCTTTGCTGCGCAAAAAATCAATGCGGTGATCATTGAAATTGAAGATAAGCTCAAGTATGAATTGCAGCCAAAAGTCGGCTCTTCGGATGGGTTGACTATCGCTGAATGGAAAGAAATCAGTGATTATGCTATGGCTCGAAATATTCGAATCAGTCCTTTGGTGCAAGGCTTAGGGCATGCTTCTTTTATCCTGAAGCATGAGGAATACAAAACCTTGCGGGATGATCCGGAAAGTGACTGGGCTTTTAATCCACTGAATGAAGAGACATACAAAGTTCAGTTTGACTTGTATGATGATGCATTGAAGGCTTTTCCTTATGCCAATTACCTGCATGTCGGAGGTGATGAAGTCCATACGACGGGAAGAAACAGTGGGAAATCTCCTTTGGAACTGCAATTGATCTGGCTTAATCGGGTAAGTGATTATGCTGCGCAAAAGGGCCTGACACCAATCTTTTGGGATGATATGCCGCTGCAAAATGCCGGGGTCTATCGTTCCATTTATGATCGGAAGTTGACTGCAGCACAAGTTGATAGTATTTGGTCAGTCAATGAGCCGAACCTGAACAAGTACATTGATTTGTTCCCGAAAAACTGTGTTTACATGCGCTGGAACTATGATATGCCTGAATCCCCCGGGAATAATCGCGCAATCAAATGGTTTACCGATAACGGATTCAAAGTCATGGGAGCTACGGCAGGACAAACTCGCTGGAACCTCATGCCACTCGACCAAAGCAACACCAATAACATCCGGGATTTTGCATTGATTTCTATTCGGAATAAAGCAGATGGGCTGCTTTTGACGCTTTGGGATGATGATTCTCCGCATTTTGAATTGTACCAAAGAGGAATTTCAATTTTCTCAGAATACACTTGGGCAGGTGAAAAAAGAACTACTGAAGAGCTTCATGCTGCTTTTAGACAACGGAATTTCGGACCCGAATTAGCGGAGGAAGAAATGGAGTTTATTAATCGACTGGAAGAGCCCGTAGCTTTTTGGAAAAATGCACTTCTGCATCAAAGGCGCGATAGAAACCGCTTGAGAAATCTTGAAAATCCGATGGACGAAGTTATGATTTCCTTGCCTAATCCGGATTCCGCAGGAGCTTGGACTCAGAAATACCAAGATAAAATTGCCAAGGCAGAAGCTAATCTGGTCCGAGTGGATTCTGTGCTTCAATTGATTCAGGAGTCAAAAAAACTTGCAGTTCGCAATACCTACACACTCGAAGTCTATGAACAAGTGGCGCAAGCCGTGCAGTTTTCCAATCGCGCCATTATCACAT
>CAYTXN010000518.1:0-2292 GCA_964441195.1 uncultured Limnohabitans sp. | reverse complement strand
TTGAAAGTTCGATTTTGAGTTGATAACGGACTTGCGAAAAGCTTATCATCTTCTATTGAAATTGAAAAATAACAGATTTTTTGCGGAGCAGAGAAAAAAGTATTTCAAAGACGAAAATTAGATGCAATGATGTTGCTTTTTAGAATCTCTTTCGTTTTCTTGACTAAGTTTTAAATGAATTTTTATGAAAGTGATCAAATCCAACTATTTGCTTTTTTTTGTATTTGCACTTCTTGGCTGCCGAGAGAAATTTCCCTTTAAGATTGGGACCTTTCCTGAAGAGCCAACTAATTTAATTGAGCTGAATTCACCTTATGATGAAATGAATTCGGATTTTGTTTCTCCGTTTTTGTCAGCTGGTGTGACTTTGATTTTTTCTTCCAATGCGACCACAAAGGGAGAGAATTTTGATCTGGATGCGAGAGGATTAAATTTCAACCAAAGTAAAGAAACGGGTCAGTTTACCTTTATTGTCAGCCAAATTATAGGGCAGGATGAGATTGTAAGAAATCAACTTTTTGAAATTAATTCTAATTGTGAGGAGCGGGGGCCAAATTCTATTGGTACTTCTGCTGGGGCTTCTTACCGGCTATTTTCCAGAGATTGTGATGGCATTTCTCATATATTTTACAATGAGTTTGAGAAGACAGGTCCTTTTGCATATCGCTCAAAGACTTTCCAAATGAGGCTCGCTAATGAAAATGCAAGCGAAATGTATCCCAGCTTTTACGGGCCAAATTATTTGAAGGGAGAAAATATAAGAGACCAAGGAATTCCTCAGAAAATGCTGTTTAGCTCAAATCGAGATGGTGCATTCGATATCTTTGAAACGGATATTCCTTCAGGAAAAGGAATGGTGGAATTTCTAAGTGATCCTAATCAGAAAACTGTGAGAAAACTAAGTCTGAACACTTCCTCCAACGATCATATGCCTTTTGTGTATGGTGATTTGTTGGTTTTCTCTTCGGATCGACCGGGGGGATTTGGAGGATTTGACCTGTACTATTCTCAGAAAACATCCAATGGCTGGACGGAACCTGTCAACTTTGGCCCGAAAATCAATTCTGAATATGATGAATACCGCCCTGTCGTGTCTGATCACCCTGAGTTCGCCAATCGACTGATGATCTTCTCCTCCAACCGTCCCGGAGGATTGGGGGGATTTGATCTGTATTTTGTGGGGATTGGGAAGTTTTAAAAAACAAAAAGACCTGTCCGGTTTTCGAAACTGGACAGGTCTAATTTTGTTTCGCGTTTCAGCCTGTCTGTCTCCAGCAGGTAAACTTTCTGATTATAGCTTTCTGACTTTCGGAAACAGCCTTCGACTCCCTGCCTACCTGACAGGCAGGCGCTCAGGCTGACAATCTACTGCCTACTGAACACCACTTTTCCTCCCACCACAGTCATTTCCACCTTTGCATTAAGGATGTTATTTTCAGGGATTTCCATAATGTCCTTGTCGAAAACGGTGAAATCAGCAGCTTTGCCCACTTCGATGGAGCCTTTGAAATCTTCCTCAAACTCAGCAAATGCTCCATCCAACGTATAGGATTTAAGTGCTTGGGCACGTGTCATTTTTTGCTCGGCTTCATAGCCGCCCTCGGGAAGTCCCTGAAGTGTTTTGCGTGAAACTGAAGCAAAGAAAGAAGGAATCGGATCCACGGGTTCTACCGGAGCATCAGTTCCGTTGGTCACTACGGCGCCGGTTTGCATGAGTGTTTGCCATACATAAGCACCGTCGATGATGCGTTTTTCGCCCAATCGATTTATCGCCCAAGGTCGGTCCGAACTCAAGTGAATCGCCTGCATCGCTGCAATCACACCCAACTGACCGAATCTCGGAATATCATCAGGATGCAGGTGCTGAGCATGCTCGATGCGGAATCGGTGGTCTTTCGCTTCTGGATTTTTAGCCAAGACTGCCTCAAATCTGTCCAAAATCTCCTGATTGGCACGATCGCCAATGGCATGGGCACAAACTTGGAAACCGAGTGGAAGTGCTTTCTCAGACACCTCAGTCACCACTGACATTGGTAAAGTCTCATGTCCCCGATGACCTGGCTTGTCGGAATAATCTTCCAAAAGCCAAGCTCCCCAAGGCCCAAGTGCACCATCACAGTTCAACTTGATGGAACGAACAGTTACCATGTGATCCGGGTCAATCATGGGGCCTTTTTTGTACCAAGCCTCTAAAAGCTCCGGCTGACGACCGGAAAGCATAATGTATTGACGGGCTGTAAGTTTTCCTTCTTTTTTAAATTTCTCCAATAAATCAATTACATCCTGTCCGCT
>CAYTXN010000517.1:0-2296 GCA_964441195.1 uncultured Limnohabitans sp. | reverse complement strand
ATGGGCTTTGAATATTTGTATATCCGGGATCCGGAAATGCTGGATTGGTTTAAAACCAAGGTTGAGAAAGAGGCTTTGGCTTTCAATCCTTCCGAAGAAGACAAAAAGCGAATCCTTTTTAAGCTCAATCAAGCGGTTGTTTTCGAGAACTTTTTGCACACCAAATACCTCGGTCAAAAGCGTTTTTCATTAGAAGGAGGAGAAAGTACCATTCCATTTTTGGATGCAGTGATCAATACAGCTGCGATCAATGGTGTGGAAGAAGTCATGATCGGAATGGCTCACCGTGGTCGTCTGAATGTACTTGCCAACGTGATGGGTAAGACTTACGAACAGATTTTTTCTGAATTTGAAGGAACTGCTAAGCCAGATCTAACAATGGGTGACGGCGATGTGAAATATCATATGGGCTACTCCTCAGACATTATTACGCCAAGTAATAATAAGGTCCATCTAAAACTTGCTCCAAATCCTTCTCACCTTGAAGCGGTAAATCCGGTAGTAGAAGGCTTCATTCGTGCCAAAATCGATCACGCACACAAGCACGATGCGACCAAAGCCCTGCCGATATTAATCCATGGTGATGCCGCGGTAGCTGGTCAAGGCATTGTCTATGAGGTAACTCAAATGGCAGGACTTAAGGGATACAATTCTGGAGGAACAATCCACTTTGTGATCAATAATCAGGTTGGTTTCACAACTGATTTTGATGATGCTAGAACTTCAATTTATTGTACTGACGTCGCTAAAATCATCGATGCGCCTGTCATCCACGTAAATGGTGACAATGCTGAAGCAGTCGTTTTTGCTGCTAGACTTGCGGCAGAATTCCGTCAGAAATTCAGCAAGGACATTTTTGTCGACATGGTTTGTTACCGTCGTCATGGACACAATGAGTCTGACGAACCGAAATTCACGCAGCCTGAGCTTTACAACATCATCTCCAAGCACCCAAATCCAAGAGAGATTTATGTCAAACTATTGACTGAAAGAGGGGATTTTGATGCGAAGATTGCAGCTCAAATGGATGAAGAGTTCCGTCAACTGCTTCAGGATCGATTGAATATGGTGAAAGAAAAGCCTCTTCCGTATCAGGCTACTAAGTTTGAGAGAGAATGGGCAAACCTTAGAAGGTCCAAACCTGAAGATTTTGAGTCTTCTCCTGAAACAGGCGTTTCAATTGAATCTATTGAGAAAGTTGCAGAGGCATTGACATTTATTCCGAAAGGATTTAAGCCAATTAAGCAGATCGAGGCCCAAATGAAGCAACGAAAGGATATGTTTTTTGAATCCAAATCATTGAACTGGGCTTCAGCAGAATTACTCGCTTATGGTTCATTGCTATTGGAAGGAAAGACCGTTCGTTTAACTGGACAAGACGTGCAGCGAGGTACTTTCTCGCACCGCCATGCTGTATTACACGATGCAACCAGCAACAAACCTTTTAATTCGCTTTTGGAATTAAAGGACAGAAAAGGTCAATTCCATATCTATAATTCATTGCTTTCGGAATATGCCGTTTTGGGCTTTGAATATGGTTATGCCATGGCCAATCCAAACGCTTTGACAATCTGGGAAGGCCAATTCGGTGATTTCGCCAACGGCGCACAAACTATGATTGATCAGTTCATCTCTTCAGGTGAATCAAAATGGCAAAAAATGAACGGTTTGGTGATGCTACTTCCTCATGGCTACGAAGGTCAGGGACCAGAGCACTCCAATGCCCGTCCGGAGCGATTCTTGCAGCTATCTGCAGAATACAACATGGTTGTGGCTAACATCACCGAACCATCTAACTTTTTCCATTTGCTGAGAAGACAACTTACGTGGGAATTTAGAAAACCATGTATTGTCATGTCTCCTAAGTCCCTCTTGAGACATCCGAAGGTCGTTTCTCCGCTTTCGGAATTTACATCCGGTAAATTCAGAGAAGTACTTCCAGATACCGTAGTCAATGCAAAAGAAGTAAAGCGAGTTGTCCTTTGTTCTGGAAAAGTATTTTACGATTTGGAAGAAGCTCGGGAAAAAGAGAAAGTGAAAAACGTTGCTATTGTCAGAATCGAACAGCTGCATCCACTTCCTAAGAACCAAATACTAGAAGTTCTCAAAACCTACAAAGGAGCTGAAGTCGTTTGGGTGCAAGAAGAACCTGAAAACATGGGCTATTGGAATTACTTGTTGAGATTGCTTTACAAAGAAATTCCAATGGGCTTAATCGCCCGTAAACCAAGTGCTTCCCCAGCTACCGGATATAACAAAGTCCACGTAGAAGAGCAGAAAAACATTGTTTCTCAGG
>CAYTXN010000516.1:0-2304 GCA_964441195.1 uncultured Limnohabitans sp. | reverse complement strand
CCTGTAAATGGAGTTGATGCTTTTCCACCTTTGTGACCAAGTTTTTGTTTGCAAGGAAAGACCGATGAGTTCGTATAAAATGGGAGGGAAGTAGGTTCTCTACTTCAGATAGCGTCATCCTGCTGAGGATTTTTTGGCTTTCCAGCTGGAAAGTGACATAGTTTCCTTGTGCTTCGCAAAAAAGCAAATCACTAAAATCAACGCGAATCTGACCCTCGCTAGTCTTGACGAAAAGGAATACAGGTTCATTTTTGGGTTGAAGCTCTGTCCAATCCTGGGCTTTTTGACAGGCTTTGAGAAAGCGGCTAAGGTTAAATGGCTTTAGCAAATAATCCATCGCGTCAAGCTCAAATCCTTTGACTGCATAGTCGGAATATGCGGTGGTGAAGATGACGACCGTTTCCTTTGGAATCAGGGCGGCCAGATCGATTCCTGAGATATCGGGCATATTGATATCCAAAAAAACGAGTTGAATGGATTCGTTTTTCAAATATTCAAGCCCTTGAATGGGATTAGTGAATGTAGCTCTAAGCTCCAGAAAAGGCACTTTGGAAGCGTGCGATTTGATCACTTCCAAAGCGTAGGACTCGTCGTCAATGGCGATTGCCGTAAGCATCAATTAATTCAGTTGGATAGAAAGATGGACAAAGAAATCGGTGTCGTTGGAGATTATATTTAAATTATGTCTTTCTGGATAAACCAGCTGCAGGCGGCTTTTTACATTTTCAAGACCAATTCCGGATTCTTCCCGAGATTGTTCAGAAGCTGGCTTTTCCGGATGAGCGCTATTCACCAGATCCAAATGTACTGAACCTGAAATGCATCTCAAATTAAGCCGAATCCATGATTTTTCTTTGGAAGAAATCCCATGTTTGAAGGCATTTTCCACGAAAGGAATCAATAGCATCGGGGCAATTTCTCCGGCACATTGGTTTTCATTGATTTGAATATCGATTTCCAAATTGTCCTGAGAACCAAATCGAAGCATCTGTAGATCAAGGTAATTTCTCAGGTAATTGATTTCCCGTGAAAGCGGAATTCTTGGCAACTGATTCTCATGAAGCATAAAGCGCATCATATCGCCAAGCTTCTGGATACCGTCGGAAGTTTTCTCGGCATTTTCCATCAGAGAACTCGCATAAAGTGTGTTCAGCGCATTGAAAAGGAAGTGCGGATTGATCTGGGAACGAAGGAAATCCATGCTGGCATTGCCTTGATTTACCTGAGTGGAAAGGGAGTAAATCTGACCAATGTATGAATCATATTTTTTGAAAATCAGAGAAGTCAATGGGAAAAAGATCAGTTGGATAAAAGCGATAGTTCCCAAACCTCCAATAAAGAAGATTTCTTCCTTATCTGCCTCAGCGGAGATTATAAGGAAGGTAAATAGAATTACTGCCATTAGTCCCCAGTTGTACCATCTGGACTGTTTGATTTGACCTGATTTCCTTTTTCCATAGACCAGGTAGAAATTATAAAGGCTGACTATAAAAATGACTGGAAGAAATAAGCCGAAGATGATTGAAGGTCCATTACTCGCGATCGGATCCAATTGAAGCAAGAAAAGTAAGGTGAATAAATAGCCAAGGATTAACCGTATAACATTGTAAAGCTGGAAATCACGGACTTTTGGCGGAGTGAGTGCTTGACTTAATACATGAGATGCCAATAAATAGCAGACATAGAGAACGATTACACCTAAATAGAATGCTGGAAAGGGAGCTTTGATTAGATCGGCATTAAAACCGAAAAGTGCGATAATTCCAAAAGAAACGATCCCCGTTAGTACTATCCAGACCACAGAGGGCCACTTGTTTTCTTCTTTTTGATATTTTGGTATCAGTACCATGTGGATTAGGTGAAAAGAACCATACAAAACAGCAAGGATTAATAATCTACTGGAAAACTTGAATATCGCATGCCCGGAATCATTGTAAAATTGAGGCCGGTAACCAAAAAGGATGAAGAGAAATGCTGTCAATATTGCGGTGGTGACCATCCACCATTCGACTTGTCGAAAATCAAGACCTTTGGATTGCATAGTATAAAGTAAGTAGGAATTTGGGTTGGGAGATTTTTATTTTTTGTTGGAAAAGAAAACTTCTCAACCAAAAGCCAAAATCAGGTTGTAGACTATCCCTGCTGCAATAAGGATGTGATAGACTGTTTTCCGGTTCATCTTGTGCTGAGAGGTTTTCAAGAGTTGGTTTAGTTTTTAGGTTTTCTAAAACTTGAACCAAGATTAGCGTAGCTTTCAAAGCTTATCAAAAAAATGTGACGAAATAGGCAGTTTGAGGGATGGAA
>CAYTXN010000515.1:0-2311 GCA_964441195.1 uncultured Limnohabitans sp. | reverse complement strand
ATAGTTTTAACAAGGAATTAGGTTATACAAGGTAGCTTAGAAAAGATTGGTATCATTTTTCTTTAACACTTGGCAAGTGAAATGAAAAATATACTCCGAAAGGACATCTAATCATCCGATCATGAACGTCGCCAACACACAGATTCAAATGCGCAAAGGGCTCCTGGAGTTTTGCGTATTGCACATCATCTCCAGGGGCGAGGTCTATACTTCAGATCTTATCGAAGAGCTTACCCAAGCTCAAATGATTGTGGTCGAAGGCACCCTCTACCCTCTTCTTAATCGGCTAAGATCTGCCGAACTAGTCACCTACCGATGGGTAGAGTCCGAATCCGGACCACCTCGAAAGTATTATTCCATAACCGAGGAAGGGAAAAAATTTCTGCTCACCCTGTCGGACACCTGGTCTTCACTGGTCAATTCTACATCTGAAATCACCTCTAAGAATTGATTACGAGCCAACCCTAAACAAGCCATATCATGAAAAAGACGATAAGCATAAATATCAGCGGCATTCTCTTCCACATCGAAGAAGACGGATACGATACGCTACGGAAGTACCTGGACGCAATCAACAGGCACTTTTCCAACTACAAAGACAATCAGGAAATCATCTCTGATATCGAAAATCGGATAGCCGAGATATTTCTGAGCAATCTGAAAAACAATAAGCAGGTCATCACAGCTGAAAACGTCGACAAACTCATCGAAAAGATGGGAACGATCGCTGATTTCACAGCTGTGGAAGAAGAAAAGGAAGAACCTATTGAGGATTCCTCAGACACACAGCAAGAGGACTTCTACAAATACGTCACTCCTCCAGGTAGCGAAACAAGAGGGTACAAGAAACTCAAGCGCCTGGAGAACAAAAAAATCCTCGGTGGAGTCTGTGCAGGAATTGCAAGTTATTTCTCTGTTGATCCGCTCTGGACAAGACTTATTGCGATCCTTCTTCTATTCAGTGGCAACCTCAATTTGAAATTTGGCTTCCTCGACATCCTGCCATTTGACAATTTTCGGTTCAACCTGAGCTTTGGCTTTTTCGCGATTGTAGCCTACATCGTTTTGTGGGTCATTCTGCCAGTCTCCTATGAAGTAATGGAAGATGCTAAAATCAAAAAACTCTTCAGAAATCCTGACGACAAAGTTCTCGGAGGTGTTTCCAGCGGTTTGGCAGCATATTTTGGAGTAGAAGTTCTATATGTCAGACTTGCGTTTGTCTTGTTGGCCTTTGCAGGAGGATCAGGAATTCTCATTTATCTGATTCTTTGGATCATCACTCCGGTGGCGAGTTCTATTACAGAGCGAATCAAAATGAAAGGCGGAGAAATCACGTTGGACAGCATTGATTCCACGATTAAGGAAAGTATCAATCCCATTCCTCCACAGCCTGAATCTCCCGCAAGGAAATTATTAATGGCGCCTTTCCGGATTTTGGGAAAAGTAATTGATGCCATCGGGTCCGCCTTGGGTCCGCTTGGAAGGTTAATTGGTACCATCATCCGAATCATCTTTGGGTTGATTATTTTCTTCATCGGGCTTTCATTGACCATTGCCCCACTGATTGCTTTGGCGGCTTACTTTGGATTGGCAGATGCCGATTACAGAGCATTGATAGATAATTTCCCAGTGGAATTATTTACAAATCTGGTTCCTATTTGGCTAGTAGTGGCAAGTATGGGATTGTTGATTATACCTGGCATTATCATATTGCTTCTCGGTCTTAGTGTGCTTGCGCAAAAAAATCTCATTGGAGGACGTTTTGGCTTAGTCGCTCTAGGACTTTGGCTGCTTTGCATCGGAATTGCGGCATTTCAGATTCCAAAAATAGTGGCTCAGTTTAAAGAGGAGAACCAGTTTGAATCCACGGTAATTCTACCTGTTAGCGAAGGCACTCTAATACTAAAAGCAAATGACTTAGAGGATGAGGAGCTTTTCAATAAGGCAAATCTCCGACTTGTCGGAAGTCCGGACTCTTTGGTTTCATTGTCTCAGGAGTTTTCAGCTCGTGGCCGAACCAAGCAAGAGGCTCTTGAAAATGCCCAAAAACTAACCTATTCCTATTCAGTATCGGATTCGGTGGTGACATTTGAAGAAGGATATGATTTCAGGACGTTGGATGCTTTCCGAGATCAACGAATCAATCTCACACTTAGCATTCCTTATGATAAGCCATTCATCATGGAAAGGTCTCTGCTTGAAATACTACGCAACACGATCTACAACAATGGCTATCGGTCTTCAGATGTGAGATCCTCTGCTGTTTGGGTATTTAATGAGGCTGGATTAGTTTGCTTGACTTGTCCAACCA
>CAYTXN010000514.1:0-2315 GCA_964441195.1 uncultured Limnohabitans sp. | reverse complement strand
GCCTTGATTGATGGGGTCAAGCAAATGAATGATCATCCGATTCTTAGAGGAGTTAAAGACATTTGGGGACCCTCAGATGTCTATGGAATCAAGAATTTACCCAAAGAAGCTGATGTGCTGATTTATGGGCAAAGTACGGCAGGCATGGATGACAAAGCTCCCCTGATGTTTGAGAAATCAATCATGCCAATCGCTTGGACCAAACCTTATCAGATTGAAGGAGGAAAGGCCGGGTTGGCCTTCGCCTCGACACTAGGTGCTTCACTGGATTTCCAAAGTGAGGACCTGAGAAGACTGGTAATTAATGCTTCTTTTTACCTTTTGGGAATGTCGGATACCATTATGCCAGACTTGAATGTGGACTATGTGGGCGAATTCAATCCAACCAACTTCGGCTTTGATACCTTTCGAAAGGGGATGAAAGTGGGTGATTTTAATTGAAGCAAGTAGCAAGACACAAGTATCAAGTATCGCCACCTTCGACATTCTGAATTCATCATTCGATGTTCATTATTCTATAATTTTAAAATATCGAACACCGAATGTCGAATGTTGAATAATGAAGATGACGGAATTTTAGGAAGAATTTGAACTTAGAATACCATGAACAAAATAGGATTCAATGTGCTGGCTTGGTCAGCGGAGATTTCAGAGGACTTGTTGCCAATTTTGGACCGATTGAAATCCATTGGCTACGACGGAGCGGAGTTTTTTGTGGGTGGAACGGATGAAAAATCCTGTCGGCTGGTTGGTGATCATTGCAAAAATATAGGTCTTGAGGTCACAACTGTGACTGTGATGGGACCCGATGAAAACCCCATTTCTCCGGATCCCAATGTCCGTGCAAAGTCCATCGAAAAACTCAAATGGATTCTTGACCGGGCCGCAGATCTCAATTCTCAGGTACTTTGTGGGCCATATCATTCAGCTTTCGCCACTTTTGCTTCCCGCGCACCGATCGAAGATGAATACAATTGGTCAGCGGAAGTTCTGCACGAAGTAGGGGACTACGCCCAAAAACTCGGCATCTTGATGACTCCCGAAGCGCTCAACCGCTTTGAATGCTACCTCGCTAATACCATGGAGCAGCTGGACTACTTACTTGCTAAGGTCAATCATCCAAACGTCCAAGCCATGTTTGACACGCATCATGCGAATATGGAGGAGAAAAAACTTGGTTTGGCTATTGAACTAATTGCTCCCCGATTAGGCCATTTCCATATCTCTGAAAACGACCGGGGCACTCCGGGTTCGGGTCATGTCAATTTCGAAGAGACTTTTGCTGCATTGAAAAAAGTCGGCTATTCAGGCTGGCTTACGATTGAAGGCTTTACTCGCAACGATCCTGCTTTTGCTAATTCTATCGGTGTGTGGCGGGAATTTTCTGCACCATGGGATATGGCAGAAAATGGGTATAAGATGATTCGGGACATGGGAGAGAAGTATGGGCTTTGAGAATCGAGAGACAGAACGACTTTAGATGAATTGAGCTTGGCGAATCAAGTTTCTAATTTTCAATGATCAAATTCAATGGTCAATTTTCAAGTGCGGTGAATCCATGACCATTGAAACTGGATAATTGAAGATCGAAAATTTATCATTTTTCCTCATCCGGAATCGCCATCGTATGATTGGCTAAAAGTTTGAATTCACCATCGACTAAAGCATAGGTCCGCATAAAGTGATACGTCACCGGACTGGGTCCTCTATCAACTACTGTAAAACCACTTAACACGCCCGTTTCTCCCAAAATAACCACTTGTCGATCTCGTGAAGTGCGATTGCGTGTGTCGTCTTTTTGCCCGGATTGGATGCGCTTAGCTCTAGAAACAGCGGCTTCTTTTCCATCAATTTGGCCGGCATGGTTGTGAACCCAAACAAATTCATCCGCTAAGAGATTTTCCAAAAAGGCTACATCTGATTCCAAAAGAGCCCTTTCCCAACCTTCATCTAAACTGATCAGCTTTTTCTCAAGGCTTTGGGAAATAGCCACAAATTGAACAGAGAAAAATAAGGTTAGTAAGAGGACGGTTTTCATTGGGTGGAGATTTTTCTAAAATGTAAGGAATTATTAAGGATCGAAAAAATACAATGGAATTTGGCTAAAGTCTGATGTGATTATAATTCTCGGAGGAATATGCTAAATCCACATTTCTATTGATTAAATCGATTTCAAATGGATTTCTCACAGCATTGAATGGAAGCCATTTTTCTGTTTATAGAAATGAGTTTTATATGGATTTTACATATCAATTCCATTCAGCTTCAGAGACTTTGTGAAAACTGAGTTCACATATTTTTCATTTAGGCTATAA
>CAYTXN010000513.1:0-2316 GCA_964441195.1 uncultured Limnohabitans sp. | reverse complement strand
CCGACTTTGGCAGAGGATTTGGCTGCTGGATGTATACTGATAGCGGAGCAAAAAGCGGAAGGAATATTTAATATCTCGGGCTCTGATGTACTTACACCCTACGAAATGGCCATTATGACGGCAGATTTTTTCGAGCTTAACAAAGACTTAATAAAGAAAACTGACTCAAGTCGCTTCACTCAGCCAGCAAAACGTCCAATGAAAACAGGCTTTATTATCGATAAAGCAAGAAAACAGCTTGGATTTGAGCCCAAAACTTTCCGAACGGGAATAGGTATTTTGTCAAAACAAATTATCTTAGCCCGCTCTTAAAAAGCACTTCACACCCAATTATTAACTTTAAATTTATTTATGGCAAATATCTCAAATACGGAAGAGCGGGGACAATTTGGCTCAAGTCTCGGTTTTATTATGGCCGCGGCCGGTTCAGCAGTTGGTCTCGGTAATATTTGGAGATTCCCCTACCTGACTGGTGAAAATGGAGGTGGGGCCTTCGTATTTGTTTACATCGTATGTGTGTTATTGATTGGTTTGCCACTGCTTTTCAATGAAATTGCACTGGGAAGAAGATCTGGGAAAAACCCAATCGGAGCGATCAGGGATACGGGCGGGAATAAGTTTTGGCAGTTAGCGGGTGTTCTCTGCGTATTGGTCTGCTTTTTTGTTTTCAGTTACTATTCTGTGATTGCAGGATGGACAGTTGGTTACATATTTACCGAGATAATCAATATTCCTGTTGATTTCGAGGTGTTTGTGCAGACACCATTGTATGTCATCCCATTGACTTTTGTTTTTATTTTGGCAACAATTCTTATTGTTTTGGGCGGAGTGTCTGGTGGAATCGAAAAGGCAGCTAAATTCTTGATGCCAATTCTATTTATCATTATCATTTTCATAGCAGGTAGATCAGTAACACTGGAAGGTGCTCAAGCCGGAATCGAATATTACCTCTATCCTGATTTCTCAAAGATCAACTCTACAGTTGTTTTACAAGCTTTGGGGCAGGCATTTTTCTCTATGTCAGTTGGCTGGGGATTGATGATTACGTTTGGTTCGTACTTGCGAAAAGATGCAAACATTATTCAATCAGGAGGCTGGATTGCAGGCATGGATACAGCTGTTGCGCTTTTGGGCGGGTTGATGGTGTTTCCTGCATTATTTGCATTGTTGCCTGGAAAAGATCCTGCTGCAGGACCTGCTTTAGTTTTTGACGTGCTTCCAAGAGTATTTGATGCCATGCCAGGCGGTAACTTGATCGGTGGATTGTTCTTTATCCTTTTGATGGTGGCAGCTTTGACTTCTACGATTTCAATGCTAGAAGTTCCTGTAGCCTATTTGATCGATGACCGAAAATGGAATCGTAAAAAAGCAACTTGGACAGTGGGGATTGCCGCAATGGTTTTGTCCATTCCGTCAGCACTTTCCTCGATTGAAGGAAATTTTTTTGCAGAGCTTAATTTTACATTCTTGAGCAATGAGCTAACCGGCTTCTTTGGAATAATGGACTTCATATTTGGAACTTTTGCCGTCATTGTGATTTGTCTCATGCTTTCCTTATACACAGGCTGGGGTCAAAAAATCTCTGACTATGCAGACGAACTCACTCTGGGTGCACCCGGATTCAAAGGCCCATATCGAACTGCTTGGATGTTCTTTATTAAGTGGGTTTGCCCAATTGTGATCATTCTTTTGATCTTAAATACAATTGGTCTATTTGGCGCGCCACAGGCCGCTTGATATTATTCTCTTAAAAAAAACTTCAAAAAGGGCTTTCGAGCCCTTTTTGTTTTTAGTAAGTAGGAAATTAGTTTGTAGTGTTAAATGCTTTTCATATACTTGAAAAAGTATTTCATTTAAACATGAAAGTTCTTCTTGTAGACGACGATTCTGTACATCTTCTGATTTTGAGAAAAATCTTCGAAAAATCGAATAATGAAGTCGTGGTAGCCCACAATGGAAAAGAAGCGCTTCAATACCTCGAATTTGATTCTGATTTTAACGTCATTCTTACCGATATTATGATGCCAGTTATGGATGGGTTAGAATTTTTAGAGCATTTGAAGGAAAGCCCTCAAACCTCATCGATACCAACCATTGGGTTTACGGCGGGAGATGTTGAGTATTTTCGCAAGCGGAGCAAAAATGGTTTTGATAGTTTGGTAGCAAAGCCCATGGATTTTTACGACTTGTATCATCTAGCCAAATCCACAGCTGTTCCTCATATTAATTAAGAATTATTGGCAAGGGAATTGCAAAATGGACGTTTAGTAGAAAACTAAACCCTAATCCCTTTAACCATGAAAAAATTCATCTTAT
>CAYTXN010000512.1:0-2318 GCA_964441195.1 uncultured Limnohabitans sp. | reverse complement strand
TGCTCAGGTGTTTTTTTCAGCTGGTGGACCAAATGATTTAGTGATCCTTTGGTAAGGAGATTCATGACTTTGGCACCAGATTCAATAATCCAGTCAACAGAAAGCGGAGTGTCCACAAATCCTAAAACCTCCACTCGATCAAGATATCCCTTTTGAGTTGCCCAAGAAGTGATTTTTTGAACTCCTTCCAATTCTCCCTCAGAAACCCGGGCCGAAGCGACTTCGATCCGATCCACTTTGAGCTCATCTAAAAGAAGTTTGGCAATCTGGAGCTTTTCAGAAGGCAAAAAGGAAACACCCGAGGTCTGTTCGCCATCCCTGAGCGTGGTATCCATGATTTCTATGCGTCTGCCCACAGAACCCTCCAAGGGTTTCGAACCCTTGGAGGGTTGGACTGCATGATCTCCAGTTGCCTCCATTTTAAGCGTCATTTATTTAGATGCTGCAAAAGCATCGATTTCGGAAGACATATTCAGCAAATAGTCGATGTCATCGAAGCCGTTTTGCATGTTGTCTTTTTTGTATTCATTGATATCAAAAGACTCAGACTCTCCAGTGGAAAGTAAAGTAATCTTCTGATCTGGGAGGTTAACCTCAATTTCAGTATTTGGGTCAGCTTGGATTGCGTCGAAAAGCTTATTTGCAAATTCAGGAGAAACCGTCACGGGAAGTACTCCGATATTTAGGCAGTTATTTTTGAAGATATCTGCGAAAAAGCTGGAAACTACACAGCGAAAGCCATAATCGTAAATCGCCCAAACTGCATGCTCTCGGCTGGAACCAGAACCAAAGTTCTTTCCTGCAACCAGAATTTTACCGGAGTAAGTTGGGTCGTTCAAGACAAAATCTTTTTTGGGATTGCCCTCGACATCATATCGCCAGTCACGGAATAAGTTATCTCCGAAGCCTTCCCGCTCGGTTGCTTTCAGGAATCGTGCAGGAATGATTTGATCGGTGTCCACATTTTCAGTTGGCAAAGGAACCGCGGTGCTGCGTAGGACTGTAAATTTATCGTAAGCCATTTTTTTCGGTTAATTAGTTATTGGAATTCAGTTATTTGTTATCAGTCATCAAGCACTCAATCCCTTAATAACCAATAACTCAATAACCATTCACTCAATTTTGAAACACTTCCCGTGGATCGGTGATTCTACCGGTGATAGCAACAGCCGCCACAGTCAAAGGAGATGCGAGCATCGTGCGAGCTCCTGGACCTTGACGACCTTCGAAGTTTCTATTGGATGTAGAGACCGCATATTTTCCAGAAGGGATCTTGTCATCATTCATCGCCAAACAAGCAGAACAACCTGGCTGACGAAGGACGAAACCTGCTTCCTCGAGGATTTTCACCAGACCTTCTTCATTCGCCATTTTCTCCACTTCTTTCGAACCAGGTACAATCCAAGCAGTGATATTGTCTGCTTTTTTATGTCCTTTCACAAATTGGGCTACCGAACGGATGTCTTCGATTCGTCCATTGGTGCAAGAGCCCACGAAAACATAATCCACCAACTTTCCTTTCACAGGTTCGCCAGGAGCAAAACCCATGTACTCCAAAGATTTCAGGTAAGAGGTCTTGTTTGACCCTTCCATTCCTTCTGTAGTAGGAATATTTCCGACCACTTTGATTCCCATTCCAGGATTGGTACCATAGGTGATCATTGGCTCGATATCTTCCGCATCAAAGACCAATTCCTTATCAAATACAGCACCTTCGTCGGTTTTCAATGTTTTCCAATAGGCCACAGCTTTGTCCCAATCCGCACCTTTTGGCGCATATTGCTTTCCTTCCAAGTAATCGAAAGTAGTCTCATCAGGTGCGATCAGTCCACCACGAGCACCCATTTCAATTGACATATTACAAATGGTCATTCGGGCTTCCATTGATAAACTTGTGATAGCCGAACCCGCATATTCTACAAAGTAACCTGTAGCACCTGCAGCGGATATTTTTGAAATGATGTAAAGAATAATATCCTTAGAAGTCACTCCGGAACCTAGCGTTCCATTTACAGAGATTCTCATTTTCTTAGCTTTGGATTGCATGATGCACTGCGTTGCCAAAACCATCTCCACTTCTGAAGTCCCGATTCCAAAAGCAATCGCTCCAAAAGCTCCATGAGTAGAGGTATGTGAATCTCCACAGACAATCGTCATCCCTGGTTGAGTAATACCTAATTCGGGTCCGATGACGTGAACAATTCCGTGATGAGCTGATCCAAGATCATGAAGTTCAATCCCGTGTTTTGCACAGTTTTCACGTAGTCGCTCGACTTGCATTCGGGAGAGCTTGTCTTTGATCGTCTGATCCTGATCCA
>CAYTXN010000511.1:0-2319 GCA_964441195.1 uncultured Limnohabitans sp. | reverse complement strand
TCGTCGATAAATATCGGAGGAGCATTCCATTCCGCTCCCTCGGGTTTCCCCGGGATGGTCAGCATGGATTTTTTTGCTTCGGGCACAAACTGTGTGAATGCCAATTGACTGTCATCGGGACTCCAGGATACGGCACCAGGAGGCGTAGCCGTATTGGTCAATGTTACAGTTTCCCGCGTATCCAAAAACATCAGGTAAAGCTTGACCTTTTCGTCATCCTGATTGGAGAGGAAAGCCAGCTTCTTCCCGTCATTAGACCAGCGAGGTGCATAGTCGCGTTGATTTCCTTGGGTAAGTTGGCGGATGCGGCTGCCGTCCACATTGCTGATCCAGAGATTGGAGTAATCCCGGTCAGTCATGATGTCTTTGAAATTTCGGCTATAGACAATTTGTGAGCCGTCGGGCGAAATCTGGGGATCGGTGACGTACTCCATATTGAAGAGGTCTGTCAGTTCGAGATAGGTTTTTTCTTGGGCGAAAACTGAATTGAAAAGCCCAAAACATAGGAGAAGGAAGATTACTGGCTTTTTCATGGAGATGTTAGTTGTTGTGTTTTTGATGCATTCTTTCTTTTGAAAAAAATATCTTAAACTGATAGAGGATGAAGAGAAATAAAACGAACAGACCTATAGCCAGCAGTTCGGTTTGGCTCAGTTGAAAAAAGATCCATACCAAAGCAATCAAGGCAAAGGTGCCAATCAGATATCCTCCATTGACTTTAAATAAATCTGGACTTGGATTGGGATCTTTTATTCTGAATTTGAAAAAAGCCAGAATTACGCCCAAATAGATCAAAATGGAGTTGCCAGTGACCAAAATCAACAGATATCGAAAACTTCCCGTGCTGGCAATGAGTAATTCCATGATTGCTAAAAAAATGATAGCGATGGCAGGAGTGCCGTAGCTGGGGTGAAGTTTGGCAAAAACTTTTGGCATAATACCATCCATAGCTCCGGCATAAAGAATCCGGTTTTTCAGTATAAAAATGGAGCTGAATGTACTCCAAACTGCAATAAATGAGACGATAAGGATCAGGAGAAATCCGGGATTTCCCGCAAGATTTTTAGCTAACTCCGCGAGAGGAGCCTCTTGATTTTCGATCAAAGCCTGACCAAGAACCCCCTGAACGGCCAAGTGGATCAAACAGAAAATCAACACTACGCCGAAAATCCCAATCACAAATCCTAAAGGAGCTGTTCGCTTAGGGTTTTTCATTTCACCTCCGACACTAAGCGCCAATTCCCCGCCAAGAAAAGCGAAGATCAAAAGCAGGGAAGCTTCCCCAATTTTGGAAAATTCTGGAAAGCCTTTCCAAGTTACATTATCCAAATTGATCGCAGTAAGACCGAAGGTAACCAAAACCAAAAGGGCCAAAACCTTGGTGAACGTCAGCACCTTCACGAAGACCATGCTGTCTTTGATTCCACGGATACTGAGCAAGGAAATCATCCCCAAAATCACCGAGAAAAAGCCAATCCTGGCCCAATTCCCCCCAAGAATAGGAAAAGAATTAGCAGCGATATCTGCCATGGCATTAAGCAGGGCTGCACAGGCCAAAACACCCACTCCAAACAAATAAACCGTATTGGCAAGAAAACCTGCCATAGGACCAAATGCCCGCTCGATATAGACATACATCCCGCCTGTATCGGGGATCCGGCTGCTGACCTCAGCAAAACAAAGCCCAAGAGCTAAGAAAATAAGTCCGCAAAAAATATAGGCTAGGATACTTCCGTTTCCTAAAATCACAAAAACCAAAGCAGGCAGGAGGAAAATGCCACTTCCAATTGAGATGCTGACCACATTAGTCACTACGCCTAAAATACCGACCTCTCGCTTAAGGCTAACATGCTTATTTTCTTCCACAGGATTAGATTTTCATTCTTAATACCCTTTTGCTGCTCCATCCTCACTTGCTGAATCTGCTGCTCCGAGAAATACCCCAAGCCGTGCATCATAAGTGATTCCCATCAGTACTCCCAGATTGGTAGTGGGTCGAAGGGTATGTCCCATTTTTTCCAAAGCGTCCCGCGTATCCGGAGAAAGCAGGTTTCGCTCATAAATAATCTGATCGGGAAGCCATTGATGATGGATTTTCATGGCTTCGATCGCGCGATCGATTCGCATATCATAGGCGAGTACATTCAGCACGGTCTGAAAAACGGTGTTGATAATCGTCCGCCCTCCCGGGCTGCCGATCACGAGGTAAGGCTTGCCATCTTTTGCAACAATAGTAGGCGTCATGCTGGAAAGCATTCGTTTCTCGGGTGCCACTAGATTTGGATTGGAGCCGATTTGGCCGCTTCTGGTGGTGATTCC
>CAYTXN010000510.1:0-2320 GCA_964441195.1 uncultured Limnohabitans sp. | reverse complement strand
GCCTGAAGATTTTGAATCAAAAATTCCACCATTGGAGTTTTTCCTGTTCCACCTACACTGAGATTGCCGACAATCAAGGTCGGGATGGGTGACTTAAAGCTTTTAAGGATATTTCGATCAAACAAAAAGTTTCTTGCACCGGTAATCAGCCGAAAAATCAGGGCAAAGGGAGCTAAAAGAAAGGCGTACCACGGCATCGGAAGGAATTGCTATTTTTGACCAAAGAAAAGAAAAATTATGGGATACAGGATTCAGGATGTGATTTCTTACTTAGAGCGAATGGCACCGCCTGCCTATCAGGAAAGCTACGACAATGCAACATTGATCTGTGGAGATCGAACTACGAATTTAAATGGAGTGATTTGTACGCTTGATTGCACCGAGGAGGTGGTGGACGAAGCGATCAGCCTTGGTGCCAATCTTATCGTAGCTCATCATCCCATCGTTTTCAAAGGTTTGAAAAGCTTAACTGGTAGAAACTATGTTGAGCGAACAGTCATCAAGGCAATCAAAAACGATATTTCGATTTTTGCAATTCATACAAATCTGGATCATGTAGCCAAGGGTGTAAATAAGAAAATTTGTGATCGGCTTGGACTTACTCACACTAAAATCCTTCAACCCAAAAAGCAACTCCTCAGCAAACTCGTTTTTTTTGTTCCTATCGAAGAAAAAGGGAAAGTACTGGATGCAGTTTTCGCGGCCGGTGCAGGCCAAATTGGAGAATACAAGGACTGTTCCTTTCAGGTGGAAGGAATGGGCACTTTCACTCCCTCTGAAAATGCCAATCCATTTTCAGGGAAGCCTGGAATCCCACAATTTGAAAGAGAAGCCAGAATCGAAGTAATTCTCCCCTCCTATTTAGGAAATAAAGTCATCGCAGCCCTTAAAAAGTCACATCCTTATGAAGAAGTTGCCTATTATTTATCTCCTTTAGAAAATGAAAATCAGGAGGTTGGAGCTGGAATGATTGGTGTATTGGAAACCCCATTGTCAGGGAATGAATTTCTTGATTTTTTAAAGAAAAAAATGAATCTGAGCACTCTTAAGCATACCCACATGATCAATCGAAAGATCATCAAGGTAGCGGTTTGTGGTGGAGCAGGAATTTTTCTACTATCCGATGCAAAGCGGGCTGGGGCTGATGTTTTTGTAACATCGGATGTGAAATACCATGAGTTTTTCGATGCAGAAGATCAATTGATTCTTTGCGATATCGGTCATTATGAAAGCGAAATTTTCACAAAAGAATTATTGGGGGAGCTTTTGTCACAAAATTTCCCTAATATTGCACTCTATTTGACAAAAGTAGTCACTAATCCCATATCCTACCGATAGTTCATGGAAAGTACAGTAGCACAAAAGCTAGACGCTATCTACAACCTTCAACTCATAGATTCAAGACTAGATGCCATCATCAAAGTAAGAGGAGCACTTCCTGAGGAAGTTCAAGATCTTGAAGATGAGATAGCAGGCTACGAAACTCGACTCGACAAGTTTAAAACTGATATTGAATCTTTTGAAGACGAAATCAAACGTTTTAAGGAAAATATCAAAGACTCAGAAAAGCTAATCAAGAAGTATCAAGAGCAGCAGATGAACGTACGAAACAACCGTGAGTACGATGCTATCACAAAAGAATTGGAGCTTCAAGACCTTGAAATTCAAGTTTCAAAAAAGAAAATCACTGAAGCTGGTGCAAAAATTGACCAGAAAAAGTCTGATCTTGAAGAACTGAATGAATTGATGAAAGATCGCCAAAAAGATCTTGACTTGAAGAAAAACGAGCTTGATACCATTGTTTCTGAAAGCGAATCTGATGAATCAAAACTTCAGGGAGATCGAGACAAAGCAATGAAAAAGGTAGAAGAAAGACTTGCAAAGTCTTATACCAAAATCAGAGGGAATGCTAAAAACGGTCTTGCTGTAGTGATGGTAAAAAGAGGAGCTTGCGGAGGTTGTTTCAACACTGTTCCACCTCAGAGACAAGCCGATATCCGTGAAAAGAAGAAGTTAATTGTATGTGAGCATTGTGGAAGAATCCTTGCGGGAGTAGAAGACGAAATCGAAGAGGAAACCACAAAAACAAAAAGAAGAACATCAAAAGCTTAATAATAAAGTATATATAAAAATCCCCGGTTCAAATAGTTCCGGGGATTTTTTTGTGCTATAATTTTTTGCTTTGTCGGAATTATATATGCTATCTTGGATGCCATGAAAAAGTTAGCAACACTTCTGATCCTAATGATTTGCTGCACTTCGGTTTTTGCAAAAGATCCCGAAACCAAAACTTTTTTGGTGATTTTCAAAAGCAAAGAAT
>CAYTXN010000509.1:0-2324 GCA_964441195.1 uncultured Limnohabitans sp. | reverse complement strand
TTAGCGATATCACCTTTGTAAAAACGGTCGTAAGCAGCGTAAATGGCTTCTTTTCGGTTTTTACCGGCTGCCAAAGCAGTTTTTTCAGCCTCTACGAGTTTGGATAACATTTGGTAAAGATCTTCTTGGACGAAGATTTCTCCTGCTGATGGGGCTTCTCTTTCTTCTCCCAAGTGCGGAAGGAAAACTTTCTTCGAATACGGCCAATCCTTTATCAGGGCTTTTTGCGCTTCGATGGCATTGGCGGTTTGTGCTTCGATCGGGTAGCCTTTTGCCAGATCCATGGAAGGTTTTAGGATTTGCTCCAAACTCATCGTTCCATACTCTGCAAGCATAGTCATGATTCCACCCGGAGTTCCTGGAGTGGTCGCTGCCAAGGGCCCAAACTGTGGTGGATAGTCCATGCCCTGAGATTTGTAGAATTCCACTGTGGCACCGGTTGGGGCATAACCAAGAGCATTGATGGCGATGACTTTTTTAGTGTTGGGATTGTAGATCAAGGCTTGGGTTTCGCCACCCCAAGAAAGTACATCCCACATGGTGGAAGTCGCAGCAATCATGGCGCAGGCTGCATCGACGGCATTACCGCCCTGTTGAAAGATCGCTGCTCCCGCAGTTGCTCCAAGCGGTTTACCGGTGATCGCAACCCAGTTTTTACCATGAAGGATAGGGCGTTGATTGGGTGTGGTTCCGGCACCAAGTCCGGGAAGACCCTGGGAGAAGGAGAAGTGGGTGAGGAGGAGGAAGAGGAGGAGGAGGTAGGTGTTTTTCATATTTTATGTTGGTGGATGGATGATGGATTTGGAATGATAGATTGGGTCTCTGTGACCGATGAATGCCTAAAGTTTGACAAATCCCCCTACCCCCTTTGAGAAAGGGGGAGTTCGTCAAATCAAGCATTATAACTTCAAGACAAATTTTATTTTTTTCAAACCTAATACTTAATTGTTTTCGTCGAGGAGCTGATCCATGATGGGGACAAAGCCGGGGAAGCGGGAATTGTAATAAGTGAAGAGTTGGAAAATGGAGCCGTTCTTTTTTAGATCCATCTCATTTTGCTCGACAAAGGCTTCGATTTCTGCAGCTTTTTCTCCGAAGATCTTATACAGATCCTTTCGCTTTTTAGGTACTTCGAAAAGGTCTTTCCCCTTGAGGTAGTAATACACATTTCGCTTGATGATCTGATCATTTCGATTGCCAACCATCAAGGCGGTATTGTAATTGGATTCTTTGAAAATGGCTTTGGTTCGGCGCATCAGCGGTAAATCACCTTCCACAATAACTTCGAAAAATCCAGAAATTGGGACACCATCTTCTTTGAAGTCCATCCCATTTACAAAATAGCGTGGGACTTTATAGCTGCTGTCCATCCAGACAATATTCTGAATTCTAAGTCCCGGCATGGTGGTGACCAGATTATTTTCCGGCTCCATGAGTTCAAAAGTGTTGGAGTTGATGTTGTAGCGTACCCGGAAACCTTCCAAGACGGTTTGCTCGCGATAGAGTAGGATAGAGGCAACGTTCCACTTCGTGTCTAGGTAGAAATTACCTTCTAGTTTTTTGGGCTCCGGGGGAATGCCATAGATCGCATTTCCAATGAAATTGGGGCGCTCTACAAGCAATCTGCTGACGTTGGTCGCGCGAATGGTTTTCTGCAAAGCAGCTCCTGTTCCCTCACTTCCAAATTTCACCAAATAGATATTTCCAAGGTTCAGATCTCCTTTTAGATTTACAACTTGTTCGTAGGTGTTGTAACCAGGCAGGTTGATGGCGAGGGTGTACTTTTCCGCCATGATATTTTCCATGGAAAAATTTCCAGCTCCATTGCTGAAATCGCCAAATACGGTATTTCGAAGGGTGACCGAAGCGCCTTCGATATATTCTCTGGTGTCAAAATCCATGACTCTACCGCTCAGGCTGAAGTTTTGTGAGAAACTCCAGTTGGGAATGGTCAGCGTGAAGAGTAGTAAGCAGATATTTCTAAGTTGGCTCATTTTCTCAAATCGATTGAATAATAAGGTAATATAGTCCAAACTTAGAATTGATGCCAAATGATTTGAGTGCCGATGGTTTGAATCCTGAACAGAAGGTGGTTAGTTGGCTTTGTAAGTTTTAAGCCCGTATATTTGAAAGGGTTCAGCTTTTTAGGAACACCGTATATTTCATTAAATCATCAATAACTTGAGTTTTATTAGTTTCAATTTCGAGTCTTCGTTACAAGAAGGACTCGATGCCATGGGCTTTGATCGCCCTACACCCATTCAGGAACTGGCAATTCCTGTGATCATGCAAGGAAAAGACTTGATCGCCTGTGCCCAAACCGG
>CAYTXN010000508.1:0-2333 GCA_964441195.1 uncultured Limnohabitans sp. | reverse complement strand
CTCTGGAAAATGAAATCGCACCTGGAGGGATTGAATTTAATACAGTGGCTAATGACTTTGGAGGAACTGCCGGAAACCTTTTTGTGGCATTTTATGGACCAGGTGAGCATTGGAGCCGTGGTGCAGTAGGTCGGGTGAAAATGGAAAAAACTACTTCCGGATTTTCGTTTGAAGAGTTTCCTGTTGTGGACATTCCGAAATTATCTGATCTGGCCTTTGGGAAAGATGGATCACTCTATGTCGCCCATCATGGGATTTCGGACTATTGGTATAATGCGGTAGAAGAAAAAACAGGTGGATTCTACAAGATCGTCTATGACCCTAGCTTGGAAGGTAAAAATCCAACCGTGAAACAAATAAAGGAGGAAAACTTTTCAGCAGCATCATTGGAAAACGGGAAAGCATTGTTCGGAATCCGTGCCTGTGCGGGCTGCCATGCAGTGGATGGTGTCACGGACTTGATCGGGCCCAATCTGAAGGGAATTGGAAAAGAATTTTCGCAGGAGGAGCTTTTAGAAGAAATCAATAAGCCCTCGGAACGGATCAAACCAGGCATGATTGCCACACGCATCACTCAAAAGGACGGAAAGGTGCTTTTGGGAAGGATAGTGTATACCGACGAAAACAATACTTCATTAATGTTGGTTGGAAACCAAGTGATTCAGATTCCAAAATCAGAAATAGAATCATCGGAAGAGGTATTGACCTCCTTGATGTATGCAAATCTTCTAGCTGGTCTTTCTGAGCAAGAAATTGCAAATCTTTTGAATTATATTTCAAGCCTTTGAGAAGAAATTAATCTCAATTAAACAGACATTTAAACACTAGCCCAATGAAAAAATTTATTTTAGCTGCACTATCATTTGTCTTGTTCTTTTCGGCATCAGCCCAAGATATTATTCCAGCCAAAGGAGGTGACATCATGATCAAGCCCATTCTTCACGGTACTTTCGTCATGAAATACAATAACCTCACGATCTATGTCGATCCATACGGTGGCGCAGACAAATTTGCAGGGGAGAAACCAGCTGACTTGGTTCTGATCACGGACATTCATGGTGATCATCACAATCAGGAGACTTTGGATGGCTTGGACCTCAGCCAAGCGACCATTGTAGCGCCTCAGGCTGTAGCAGAAAAGCTTCCGGCAGGAAAATACAAATCCATCGAAGTCATTGGAAATGGTGAAAGCAAAATGATTTTGGAAACAAATGTGAGAGCAATTCCAATGTACAACCTTCCTGAAACTGCCGATAGCCGACATCCAAAAGGCCGTGGAAATGGCTACATTGTCACCCTTGGTGGGATGCAAATCTACATCTCTGGTGATACAGAAGATATTCCGGAAATGAGAGCTTTGAAGAATATAGACATTGCTTTTATTTGTATGAATATGCCTTACACGATGGATGTGGAGCAGGCTGCAAGTGCGATAGCGGATTTCCAACCTGTGGCGGTTTATCCTTTTCATTATCGAGGAACAGATGGCTTGGCGGATACTGAAAAATTCAAGCAACTGGTCAATTCCTCTGCTCCAAAAGTGGACGTAAGACTGAGAAACTGGTATCCAGAGAATTGATTCAATTCTACCAAAGCAAAAAAGCTGGCATGGAGGAATCCTAAGCCAGCTTTTTTGCTTCGGTTTGATCAGAACTCATAGACTGTCCCTTCGGCACAAAGCTCCACGTCAAAATTTAAATCGAGGTTTTGTGTGGATTCTTTGAGCATCTGATCCAGCTGCACATCGGATCGCACAGGCTCATGGTGAAATAGTGCTAATTTTTTGACGTTGCACATTTTCCCAAATGCTATTGTATCGCGTACCGAACTATGCCCCCACCCAATTTTTGTGACATACTCTTTGGATGTATAAGCTGCATCATGAAAAAGTAAATCTGCACCCTGGGCTATTTCAAATCCACTCGTCCACTCTGGATCATTTGGAAAATTAGTAGAACCCATCTGTAGCTCATGATCAGGCATGTAGGCAACAACGGTTTTGTCGGCCGTCAACCTATAACCCAATGTAGGACCTGGATGACAAATATAGTCTGACTTGATTTCCACCTGACCAATAGAAAATTGGCTATTATTTAACTCATGAATGATTGGATGACTTGGCAATTCACTCAAGCGAACGGGGAATAGAGGAGGAGAAAAATATCGTCTTAGCCTGTTGACCAGTGGTTCGTTGCTAGTGGAGGGACCATAGATATGGACTTTAATGTTGGGATTGTACAAAGGAGTAAAAAAACCTAGACCCATCGTATGATCCATGTGAAGATGAGATAAAAGCACGTGGATTTCCCGAATATCCGGACTGAGATACTTCC
>CAYTXN010000507.1:0-2333 GCA_964441195.1 uncultured Limnohabitans sp. | reverse complement strand
CAGGGGAGAGCGCACGAGCAGCTATTTCGACCATTTGATGGATTGAAAACTCCAAGTCCTGTTGGGAAGTTTTGATATCACCTATCACAAATTGGCTTAGGATTTTATTTGTTTCCTTCTCTTCCAGAATTCTAGTGGAATGAATTTTACCGATTTCGATTCCTTTTACTAAGAAGTCACCCGGTCTAAAATTCAACTCAAATAACATATCATAATCGACTATGACTTCCATTAAAGTTCCGCCGTCGATGTATTGTAGGTACCCACTTTTTGGGGATTTTATGGGAGTTTGATTTTGGTATGCTGAAATTATCCTTTCGGCATCTACACTCCTGTGTGACTCTTTTTCCTCTCCCATCCGTTCAGGAAAGAGCGTTTCAACCTGATTGGAAATGAAATTCGAAATATCAGAAACTACCTTATCAGCCTGAATACTAATTGCAATCTGATGGATAAAAATGATTAGGAGGATGATATTTAAAATTGCCGAAAAAATTGCCATAAGAATCGAAATGGAAGGAATGAAGGTGTAATCTTCCCCGCCTTTGATGGCGATTAACACAATCAAACAATAGAGATAAGTGGCAATATATGAGCCCAATACTACCTGATTAAGCCGGACGTACATGAATTTTTTGATGAGCCGGGGCCCAAATTGTGAGGAAGCGAGCGTCAATGCCACTAGGGTCACGGAGAAAACTGTTCCGGCCACTCCGATCATTGCCCCGGAAATAGTGGACAGGATCGTTCTAGCAGAATCCGGACTGTTGACGATAAAAAATCGGAACCAGCCATCCTGTGGAACGCTCACCGTATTATCCAGATAAACCGATCCTATCGCCAAAATCACGGAAGAAATCAGGATAGCTACCGGCAAAAACCAAAACGTCGCCAACAATTCTTTCCAGAAAAAAAGCAGCTTCTTCATAGTGGGAAAATTGAGTGAATCATTGGTGGTTCAAATTTAGATTTCGGTGTTGAGGCTTTGTCAGCTTCACGGTGAAATCAAGTTACCTCCTTAAGGCCGGATTGCAAATTCTAAAGAATTGTAAACTGACGTTTCTAAGGAAGTTTTCTTAAGCAAATCCTTTCTGCCCCTAGGCTTTACCTTTGAATTTTTTTTCATTTCCTCCTTGAAGTTTGATACAAAAATTTAACTTTAACGAATATTTCGTAGATAAATCTAATAACTAGATAATGTATTTAAATTTCCGAGTGCGGTCCATTACATTTCTTATCAGTGTTTTAATCCTTGCGGGGGCATGTGGTTCTGATAAAGAAATCAATTCAATAAAATCAGCTTCTGATTATTTGTTGATCAAAGTTGATTCCTTTCAGGTCGATAATTTTACTCGGGTAGTTATCCGAGACTATTCTCCAGAAGAGAAAATATTCCTAGGGTATTCTATGAGTCAAGATGATATTTTGGAGATTTCGGAGAAAGGTGAGATTATAAAACGGACTAATAAAAAAGGAGATGGTCCGGAATCTTATGGCACTTGGAATCCTGTGGGGATGGGGTTTGGTCCGGGCAGCTTGCGGATATTGGAGTTTCCGTTTAGTGTAGTTGCTTACGATAGGAATTACGAGAAGAAATATGAGCATCGCTACCTGTCTCCACTTCCTATTCGTGCCAATATGCCCTTAGGCAGTCCCCCTTTTTATTCAAAGGGTGATTCTACTTTTTTGCTGATCGGACCAAGTAATTATCTTTCCGCCAACTACCTAACTCGAACTAAGGAAGGGAAAGATACGCTCCAGAATTTTTACCAAATGAATCTGGAATCAGGCGATGTGAAGTCCATCATTCCTTATGAATCCTCCTCCATTTATTCTTCCACTGACCTCATCTATTTTGAGCGGATGGGCAAAACTTTCTTTGTCGATCAGGAACAGAATGAGCTGTATGTCCTCCATGATTTGGAAAGCAAAATCCGAGTCTACGAATTGGATGATATTAAGTTGAAAAAGGAAATCCCGATCACACATTCAGAATTAATAGAATACAGCCCGCTTCCGATTGAAACCGAATTCAGTGATTTCCGGGTCGCCTTGTTGAAAAATAATTCAGGTAAAAACATGAATATGCTTCAACTTGAAAATGGGACTGTCCTGATCAAATATTTTACGGGTGTAACTGAGGCAGAATTCGACTCACGAAACTCCGAGGAGGATCCTTATGCACCATTCTCTGACCCTGAGGAACTGAGATTCCTGATCGTAAAGGACGGTGTCCAACTAGCTGGCGACTTGCCTGGAATTGGCGGTTCTTTGGTGATGTCCCTACCGGGAAATAGAATCTTGATTCAGGAACCTGAAAACCCGGAAAAGGA
>CAYTXN010000506.1:0-2337 GCA_964441195.1 uncultured Limnohabitans sp. | reverse complement strand
TCCACCGCTTCTATGCGAACTTTCGCCAGTCCATCTTGGATCATTTCAATTCGGGTTGCCGCTGCTCGCGAAAGATCAATCTGCCGCTTGGAATAGTAAGGAAGTCGGTCATTAATCCGAACGATTACAGCTAGGCCATTTTTCTGATTGATCACTCGCACTACTGTGCCCAGTGGCAATCGCTTATGTGCTGCGGTAAGACTATCCATTGAAAAAATCTCCCCGTTGGCAGTTTTTCTACCATGGAACCTTCTTCCGTAAAAGCTTGCTGTTCCCTCTTGGATGAATAAGGAATCAACTTGCGCTTCCGCTACGGCAGCCCAAAACCCAAAAAGAAAAACCAAAAGGAACCGAATTTTCACCGCCGAATCTACCATTTCCGCCCGATTTACCAATAAGAATGCCAATTCCTGTCAAGCTTACATTAAACTTTTGGTGTAAGCTCACCTGTAGATTATCTTAGTAAAACTTGTTTGTCAACTTTCCATTCTGAATTATTTTTTTGAACTCAATTTTGAAGAGTCCATTCAAAATTACTTTCAGAAGCTGTGGACCGTTGACCATGGACCGTTGACCAAAAACTAATGAAAATCCTCCATACCGCCGACTGGCATCTCGGTAAACGACTTCAGGAATATTCCCGTCTCGAAGAGCAAAAACTCGTCCTTGACGAAATCTGCCAGATCGCTGATCAGCAAGATGTCGATCTCGTGCTCTTGGCTGGAGATATTTTCGACACGTTCAATCCCACTCATGAAGCCGTAGAATTGCTGTACAAAACCCTTCGAAGACTATCAAAAAACGGTACCCGACCAATTGTTGCAATTTCGGGAAATCACGACAGCACGCAGTTTGTCGAAGCACCGGATCCCTTAGCTAGGGAATTAGGCATTTTGTTTTACAGTCGATATGACACCATTATTCCCATCGGCAAGCTTGAATCAGGAGTGGAAATCACTAGATCAGAAAGTGGTTTTGTAGAATTGAAATTGCCAAATTTTGATTTTCCGGTCCGCTTGATTTTGGCTCCTTATGCCAATGAAGTCAGTCTGCGCACTCACCTCGGAGAGGAAGACCGCGAGGCTGAATTCAGAAATTTACTAGCAAACAATTGGCAAAATCTTGCGAATCGCTACTGTGATGAAGCGGGAGTCAATTTATTCATGGGGCATTTCTTTTTTATCAAGGAAGGCGAAAAACCAGAGGCTGAACCAGAATCAGAACGCCCAATTCTTCATGTCGGAGGCACGCAAGCGCTTTTCACGGATCATCTTCCCGCCCAGATCCAATATGCGGCTTTGGGTCACTTGCATCGCTACCATGCCGTCGCCCATCCCAGCATTCCTATAGTCTATTCGAGTTCGCCGCTTGCTTACTCGTTTAGCGAAGCTGATCAGGAGAAAAAAGTCGTAATCATCGATGCAAAACCAGACAAACCCGTAGACTTTCAAACAATTGGTCTTACTCAAGGCAGGCCATTGTATCGGGTAAAGTTTGACGAACTGGCAAAAGCGCTGCAGTGGCTGGAGGAAAATCCGTACTGTTTTGTGGAATTGACTTACGAGACAGAGCACTCGATCGATGCACCTACTCGCAAAGCAATCCTAAAAGCTCACGACGGAATCGTAAACTTGATTCCTCAGATCAAAAACCCACTCAATCAGCCAAATTACAGCTTGCAAGTTGAGGATCTCGGCAAAGATATGGTAACGCTTTTTCAGCTTTTCTACCAAAGTGAAAAAGGCCAGGAACCTAATGAAGAACTGTTGGGCATTTTCAAAGAAGTAATCAGCCAAAACAACCAATTATGATCCCTGTACGACTGGAAATTCAAGGCCTTTATTCCTATCGGGAAAAGCAAACTGTCGAGTTTGACCAACTCACAGGCGCGGGGCTTTTTGGGATATTCGGAGCCGTGGGCAGCGGCAAATCCTCGATTTTGGAGGCAATTCTTTTGGCGCTTTACGGCAGTACCGAGCGGCTTTCCGACCGGGGAGAAAAAAACTCCATGCTCAACCTCCAAAGTGAGCAATTGCTGATCAATTTTGAATTCCGTGCCGGAAAAAACAATGCCAAAACCTACCTGGCCCGCTATGCTGCCAAGCGAAATCCAAAGAACTTTGAGGATGTAAAACCTGCCGAGCATACATTTTATGAGCGAATTGGAGAAACTTGGGAAGCTCTAAGTCAGCGAGGTGAGGAGATCGTTGGGATGCAAAAGAACCACTTCAAGCAAACGGTGATCATTCCCCAGGGAAAATTCCGGGAATTCATTGACCTCACTCCCGGTCCACGGGCGGAGATGATGAAGGAGCTTTTTGGCTTGGAGCGATTTGA
>CAYTXN010000505.1:0-2349 GCA_964441195.1 uncultured Limnohabitans sp. | reverse complement strand
AACTTACACAAAGTCTACTGAATACTGCGACTGATCACTGCCTACTGAACTAAGCCTTAAACGGCAATTCATAATTCCGCTTTCCGCTCAATTTATAAATCGCATTAGCCAAAGCTGGAATAAATGGCGGAACTGGAGGTTCGCCGACTCCTGTCGGTTTTTCCATACTTGGAATGATGTGCACATGGATCTTTTTAGGAGACTGGGGCATCCGAATGACCTTGTAAGTATCAAAGTTGTTTTGTTGCACCTTTCCGTTCTCGAAAGTGATCGCAGAAGTCGTCGCCAAACTTGTTGCGAATTGGGCCCCACCTTCAAACTGAGATCGAATTCGGTCAGTATTTACCCCAATTCCACAATCCACGACATAGTGAACTTCCGGAATGATAAGATTTCCCGCAGCATCGTTTTCAACCGTCACTACGCAAGCCACATAAGTCAGGAAACTTTTGTGCGCTGCAAATCCAATAGCTTTACCCGCGGCAAGATTCTGTTTCCAATTTGACTTTTCGGCTACAGTTTCGATGACCTTTCGCATACGTCCGGTATTCCATGGAAAGTCCTCGATTTTCTCCCCATAGTTCCCATAATCCCCAACCATTTCACTTGCAAAAGCAAGGTCCTTGTCCTCACCCAAAAGCTGAATGGCCTGATCAATCGGATCTACTCCGCGAGTTTCGGCAATCTCATCCAGCATGGTACAGATCGCAAAAGCGTGGTGAATATTACTTACAGACCGCAGCCAGCCTACCCGGGTGTGAGCGGTAGTTTCATGAGCTTCGATTCGGATGTTTGGAACGTCATAAGGGAAATCCCGGCATCCTAAATCTAATTCTCCATCCGAAGGAATTGCAGCATCTAGACCCGATCCAATGGCCGGGAAAACCGTATGGTGATTCCAACCAGTCAGATTACCTGAACCGTCTAATGTAGCAACGATACGCTGTGCGCTATGTGAATGGTAATAGTCATGGTGCAGGTCGCATTCTCTGGTCCACTGAGCCCGAACAGGAACTCCAGCAGCTTTGGAAAGAAGCGCCGCCTCCACCACAAAATCCGGTTTGGACTTTCGCCCAAATCCTCCACCTAAGAGTGTAACATTCAACTTCACATTAGAAACATCTACCCCTAAGGCTCCTGCCACTGCTCCCCTAGCCCACTGTGGATGCTGGCTTGGTGCCCAGATTTCAACCGAACCATCGGCTTTCACATCGGCAATTGCAGCGGGTGGTTCAACGGTGGAGTGAGCATAAAAAGGTGCCAAATAGGTCTTTTCAAGGACCTTTCCTGAAGATGATTTTGCCTGATTAAAGTTGCCTCGCTCACGCTTCACCGTTCCATTCGATGCAGTGCTTTTCAGCATTTCCTGCAATTGGTTTGCGGAGTTGTAGGTTTGATTTGGCCCCAAATCCCATTCAATTTCCAAAGCCTTACTTCCTTGAATGGCGGCCCAGGTATTTTCAGCCAAAACAGCTATTCCTTCCAAGGGCTGATCCAAACCTGCAGGAAGACCAGGACCTTCTATTTTTACAACTTTCTTAACACCTGGGATCGCCAAAGCTTTAGCGTCATTATAAGAAGTAGCTTTTGCTCCAACGACAGGACTGCGTTGAACCACAGCAATCAGCATATTCGGAAGATTCACATCTGCTCCAAATTTCGCTTTACCGGTGGCGATATCCTTGGCATCATAGATTGGAACATCCGTGCCTACCAATTTGTAACTGGAAAAATCCTTCATTACCAGAGATTCAGGCTTAGGGATTTCCATGGTTTGAATTTGAGAAACTAGGTCACCAAATGGAATCTTTTTGCTCGAACCCTTAAGGATCACATGGCTTGCCTCGGTATCACATTCGGATGGATCTACTCCCCACTCCGTAGCTGCAGCCTGCACCAACATGTGTCGGGCGGTGGCACCGGCTTTTTTCATAGGTTCGTAAAACATCCTGACGGAAAAAGAACCGTCCGTATTTTGATTGCCGAATTTATCTTCATCACCCTCGGCTTGTACGATCTTAACTTTGGTCCAATCCGCACCTAATTCGTCTGCAACAATCATAGGAAGGGAAGTTCGGATACCCGTTCCCATCTCGGATCGATGCGCGAGGATGGTGACAATATTATCCGAACCGATGCTTACAAATACGTTAGGAGCGAAAGTGATCAGTTCACCTTTTGGTCCACTACATTGGAAGTTGACTCCCAATACAAATCCTCCGGCCGCAAGTGAGCCGATTTTAAGGAAATCCCGTCTCGAAGCTCTAAAGATCTCACTGCGATCCTCTGTCTTCTGCTTTGTCAAAAATGGCAATTTAGGCATCATGAGTTTGCTGATTTAGGGTTTAG
>CAYTXN010000504.1:0-2350 GCA_964441195.1 uncultured Limnohabitans sp. | reverse complement strand
AAAAGTGTAACTCGAAATCCCCTCAAATCCGAACAAAACGAAGAAATCGGCACCACACAAATCCGTTCTGATGCCAGTAAATAATATACAAATCGCTTGTCCAAAGGCATCTCCAGGTCACTAAGCCAGGAATCCAGCAAGCTTTTCAGCTTTGGATCTTCAATTGGCAAACTTTGATTAGAAGTCAGCAATTTTTCATCAAACACGATGGTATTATAAAACGCCCCTTGAGTTGGGTTAAATTTTATTCCCGGAATATCTCCTAAAATTTCTCGCATCCAGTCGCTTCTTTTGCCTATCTGAGTATTAGCTTCTTCACGATAGGCATGGTACTCCGGATGACTCATGATTTTTGGAATTGCCAATTGGGGTAAAATCGTGGAGCAAACCTCGATCATCTTGGCATTCTCCAGTGTCTGGCAAAGTTTTGAAAACTCCTTGGAAGACTCCCGATTATAAAACTCCATCCAACCACAACGAGCTCCAGGCCATGGGAATTCTTTAGAAATACCTTTAAGAGAAATCGCTGGCCGACTTCCGATCACCTCTGCCAAAGCCACGGCTTTGATACCGTTATAGGTGATGTTTTGATAGATTTCGTCTGCGATCAAAAGCAAACTAAATTCCTCCGCAATTTTCACAAATCCTTCCAAAACTTCCTTTGGATACACCATTCCAGTTGGATTGTCGGGATTGATGATCAGGATTCCGACGATGGATGGATTGTATTTGACCTTGAGGTAAAGGTCCTCCATATCGGGCAGCCACTGATTGTCCGGGTCAAGTTTATAGGTGATTGGCGCTGAGTTGGCATGTGCAGCTTCTGCAGAGCTATGGGTTGAGTAAGCCGGAGAAGGGCCGATGATCCGTGCTGTCGGGATCAGGAATTGATACAACTTAGCAATCGCATCACCCAATCCATTGAAAAAGAGAATGTCCTCGGCGGTGATTTGACTTCCGCCTTTTTCATTATTTAGAGAAGCAAGGAATTTTCGCGTTTCCAATACTCCTTTAGAATCTGCATAACCGTAGGTCTTGTCATCTTTGAGCAGATCGGCGATGATTGCTTTCATCCATTCCGGCACATGATTGCTTTTTTGGATTGGGTCACCGATGTTTTCCCAGGTCATAGAATAGCCAAGGGCTTCAATCTGCCGGGCTTTTTTTACAATGCCGCGAATCTCGTAATTCAATTCTTCTGCTCCGGGTCTGAGGAGTAGCTGTCTCATAGGTCAATAGGCTGGTTAGGAAAAAATTCCGGTACAAAGAAAGGGAAAAGGCCATTGAAAAATTGGAACATTAAACAAAATTCAAAAGAATTGGAAAAGGTCAAAAAGAAGTCACTTTTCGATTTACCCTTAATCTGTTACTAGATATTCGATTATTAACCCTATTTGAGATTTGGGGAATACTAAACTTGACCTACTTTCTGGACACCTATATCCAAAAATAATTAGAGTGGTATATCGGTTAAAAGCTTGTATTTCAAATACAAGCTTTTATAAAATGTTCTTTACCAATATCTTGAAATGTTTTTTTTGAGTATCAACCAATAGAATAGGAAAACCGAAAAGCAATTGAGGCTAAACTTCCTTCTTTCTCTGTTTCATCGCCTCCAAGAAAAAAGTGACTGCACCTAAAATTAACGCAACTGCCAGCAGCCAAATAGGTATCGGAAACAGGTCTAAATACATCGCCAAAAGTAGTACTAGAATCAAGATTGCCGAGATACCATATAATTTGTCAATTGGTTTTCTTCTCATTGTCGTTAATAAATGAATATTAAACTTTTGAGTCTTTCCTTTTTTGAATTTGATATGCTTTAATACCCGCAATCTGCCCTATCACCAATAACACCATTGCCAAGGCTGAAAAATTAGGATGATTCTTCCCTTCCGGAATTAGTCCATCTTCCAAAATAGACCACACTCCTACCACAACCGCTGCTACCAAAACTATTAAATGCAAAAACAATTGTATTTTCTTCACTAGATCAAAAACTAATTCTAAAGTAAATTATCAAATCGCAGTAAAAAAACAAAACCCCTCGAAGTTTTCTCCTCGAGAGGTTAATTTTAAGATTTCTGACTTTAGACTTCTGATTAATGGCCTTCGACTCCTGTCTCACTGAGCGAAGTCGAAGTGTCAGGCCGACAATCTGAAAACTGCAAACTGCCCACTTTTCTATAACAAACCTTCGAGGTCGGAAAGACCTCAAAGGTTATTTCAAGTTCTTATACCGAATTCGCTTCGGCATTACATCTCCCAGTCTCTTCTTCTTATTTTCCTCGTAATCGGAGAAGTTACCTTCAAACCAGTACACTTGAGAATCGCCTTCAAAAGCCAGAAT
>CAYTXN010000503.1:0-2361 GCA_964441195.1 uncultured Limnohabitans sp. | reverse complement strand
GGCGCCCAACTTTGGGTAAATGGGAAGCGAATCTCAAGATCGGAGCGGGGAGAGTTTTTTGAGATTTCTGATTCAGGAGAAAAGGAGCTGCTCATCCGCGCTGTGAATAATGCAATGGCTGGTGGACTGCGAAAGGTGACGTGGATTAGGCAGGAGGAGTTTTTGAATGCGGAGAATAGGAAACTCGCCATCCGGGATTCGATTTTGCTGGAGCGAAAGGCAAGGTTGGTGAAGGATCAAACCCTTTCTTCCATATTAGCTGATTTGAGCCAAGATGAAAAGAAAATCCAGCTGGAAGATTATCCGATTTTGCTAACCGAACCAGTCCTGCTCTTGGGAACTGATGGAACCTATTTCCTCAGATGGGTTAGTGAAAAGGCTGGAACCGCAAGGCTTACTTTTCCTGGAGGAAATGAAAAAGAAGTCAAGTCAGAAGATGGAGTTTTCACCTTCGAACCTGAAGGAAACGAGTTGGAATTTAGCCTCCATCAGGATAAATCGAACTTTTGGAATTTTGCTTTTACTATTCCCAAACCAAAGGATGGTCTGAAAATCGCCATTTGGGGAGATTCACAGGGTGGATGGAAGACCTTCGCCCAGATTGCCAAGCAGATCCAAATTCATCAAGCTGACCTGAGCATCGGAGCGGGCGATTTGGTAAATAATGGTTCGGAGGAATTTGCCTATCCGCGCTTTTTACAAATCCTCAGTGTGATGAAAACAACAACGCTGCCAGTGCCTGGCAATCACGATTACGACGGATTTTACGAAGACTTGGAGCCAGATTTGATGAAGAAATTCCTGTTTCGTCCGGATGAGCCAACATATGGAATGCAGGTTCTGGGGCCTATGGCGGTGATCACGCTGGACCCAAATGTCAATTTCCCGGTGAGTATTCCCAGCGGGACTCCTCAGCAAACATGGTTTGAAGAAGCCATTGAGTCCGAAGCATGGAAAGCTGCTACTTGGAAAATGATCGTACTTCATCAGCCACCCTATTCTCAGGGTTGGCCGGAATACCATGGGGAAAAGTCAATTCAGGAATTGCTGGAGCCGTATTTTCATCGTGGACTGGTTGATCTGGTGGTGACTGGACATACACACGATTACGAGCGATTGACCAGAGATTTTTCCGGGAATGGGGTGACATTTTTGATCGTGGGCGGTGCAGGTGGAGGCTTGGAACCTGAGGGGAAAAACTCCGAATTTCCTCAGATGGACAAGCTGATCAAAACCCATCATTTTGGGATTTTGGAGGTGAAAAAGGATGGCTTGGATTGGGAAGTTTTTGGAGTGGATGGGGCGGTGTTGGATCGATATGTATTGGAGAAGTGAAATGAGATCAGTTTTTACGGAAAACACATCTAATTCCATTTTTCTCTATCAAGATTTCCCGCAGATTCACACAGAAAAAGACAGAGACCTGCCTCCCGCAGGCAGGTTTCCGCAGATTTTTTGAAATTCAAATTCATCGGGTCTGAAGAGAATATATTTCTTGCATGTATAAAAATCCTTTTTTCTGGAATTTAAGGTGAGGTGTGAAAGAGCAATATTTACCCAATCACAACTCACCTTTTACCATTTACAAATACACAAGGACCTCAATCCTCTTTTCCTTTTTTGCCCATGAGAAGGAAGTCGCTGACCACGATCTCGGTCATGTAGCGCTTTTCCCCATTCTTGTCATTGTAGGAGCGGTTGGTGATTTTGCCTTCGATGCCGACTTCGGAACCCTTGTCTGTGTATTTGGAAAGCGTCTCCGCAGGCTTGCCCCAGATGACCAGGTTATGCCAGGTGGTTTCGGTGACTTTTTCACCTTTTTGATTTTTGTAGGTTTCGTTGGTCGCGATGGTGACGTGGCCTACGACTTTGCCGGATTCGAGGGTTTTCAATTCTACCTTGGCACCCAGGTTACCGATGAGCTGAACTTTGTTTCTTAGCGTGTTCATGATTTTAAAATGTTAAATGTGAAAGATTTGATTAACAATTTCCGCTAGAGGATAACTGATGGTCCAAAGTTGGGGGACAGCTCAAAAAGTAGTCGGTAGCTAGTCGTTTGTATTCGATTGTAGTCGTTTGTTGTCGGGTAAAGCGGGTTTGTGAGGTGGAATGGGCTTTTTTCGTCAGGGAAAATTTTCGAAATTGGATTGTCAACTTGCTTAGAATCTATGAACCTCACCGAAAAACAAATAGCTGAAATCGCAGAATGGTTGGATTGCGGAATGACCTGTTACTTTCATCGACCTACCGGAGAGATTGAATATCATCCGGATCAGGAAGATCCTTTTTTCGACCCCGAACCTTGGGAGGAAGTGATCGAGAAAATCGAAAATGACTGGGGGAATTATGAGCGATTTGAAA
>CAYTXN010000502.1:0-2378 GCA_964441195.1 uncultured Limnohabitans sp. | reverse complement strand
GAATTCGAGTAGCGGGTTTAAGCACTTCAAAGAAAACAGAAAGCTCATCAAATTCTTCATAATTTCGAATTTGATTTTGGGGACTTTCAAATCCTAGAATTTCTTGTTCCAGCTTTTGCTTAAAATCCACAGAAATTTTTGACAAAGAGCCAAATGCGGACTCTCCCTTTTGTAAGAAGATTGTTCCTATCTGTTCGGATTTGGAATGTTTTACTGAGAATAGCGTCAGCAAAAGGGAAGTTTGCCGATCTGAAAATCCCACTTTGATTAACTCAATGGGGTTTTCGGGATTTGAAAAATCAATGGGCTCGATCAGGACGTGAATGATGCCATTGCAACCCAAACCGACTCCGAATTTCTGATCGTCTTCGTCAGTCGTGTCATAAGTTACAAGCATGGATTTTTGCTGAAAGATCACTGCTTGAGCTTTTCGCAGCGCATCTCCTTCAAGGCACCCACCACTAATCGCTCCCGTCAAATTTCCTTCCTGAGTCACTAGCATTCGTGCACCAGGACGACGATACGCCGATCCATCCACTTTGACGACAGTGGCTAATGCAACTGGCAGTTGTTCGGATTTGCAGACTTCGTAGGCTTGAATTATCAGCTGAAGTTCTTTCATTTAATTAATTGGAAATCAATTGGCTAATTGAAATTTTTCTTTTCTAACTGAAAACCAAATAGAAAAGAAAAGTGATACCAAGAGGTAGGTGATGAATAGATAAGTAGCGCTTGGAAGCAAGTTGTTTAAACCAAACCAATCCCCGGAATTGACCACAAAAAACATGGCGTAAGCAACTTTGAGCAGTTCCCAAGCCCAGGCATTTGGATTACGATCCATTAACTCGGTGTAAGCGTAAACGGTCAAGAAAACAAAGCCTCCATAATAGAAAATTCCGGGAGCACCTACGTCTGCTAAATTTCCGAAGAGATAACTGAGTAACAAAAGTAAAGCAATCAACTGCCCAAAACTCCAAATCAACATTCCCTTGGTTAGCTGCGGATTGTATTTTTCAAAATGATAAACATCCTCAATTTTATGCACAGGATATTTTTTAGCTACATCTTCCGGTCTCCAACCCAGTGGCATAAACCAGATTTTGAATTTATCTCCCCATTTTTCCGCTCTCCATGCATCTTTGATCAGAAGCCAAAGGTGCATGAAATTTATCTTGACAGGATTCCAAGTCTGCACTGGTCTGGTGACTCCGTAAACGGCCGGAACATCCTCCAATTCATCTTGATAGGTTTTAAATAGTTTATCCCAAATGATGAAAATCTGTCCATAGTTTTTATCTAAGTACTGAGGATTAATAGCGTGATGAACTCGGTGGTGAGAGGGAGTCACGATGATTTTCTCCAAAAAGCCCATCTTTCCAATGTGTCTGGTGTGATACCAGAATTGGGCAAATAAATGCAATGGTGCTACTACCGCAATCACCTCCGGAGGCACTCCCAATAGTGCCGCAGGCAAAAGGAAAATCCCAAAGATCCGAACAATAGAGGAGATGCTTTGACGCAGTGCACAGGCAAGATTAAATTCCTCGCTGCTGTGGTGGATGATGTGATTGTTCCAGAAAAAATTGTACTCATGAGCAATTCTATGAGTCCAATATCCTGCAAAATCCAGCGCAATAAATGCAATCACAAAGGTAATCCAAGTGGCTTCAAACTGGACAAGACCGAATTTAGTCACGAGCCAATCATAGGAAATAATCGCTACACTTAATCCGAGTACATCCTTAGTGACATTGGTCATTCCCGAACTAAGACTAGAAATCATATCATTCAATGGAACTGTATCATTACCTTTCCATATTCCCCAAAATTTTTCAAATAACACCAGTAAGAAAAATGCTGGCATCGCAATTAATAAGATTTGACCGTAAGCTTCCATCGGGTTTATTATTCTTACCTTAAACTTATTCAATAACTCGCTTTCATTCAACATTTCTTTGTTTATCGGAAAATTCTGATGAAAATCGAGCATGAAATCATCCTAAATTTCAATGGTTGTCAAAAATGCGAGATTCCACCTAAAGGCCGGTAGGCAGGTTTGGCCTTGAAAAATCAAATTATATTCAAATGAAATCAATTAAAGTGATTTAGATGGAAATCTCAAAGAATTGAATCTTCTTACTTTTAGACATGGAAATCCCAAGCCTCGCCCAACTCAAAAAAGATCTCAGTTACCTTTCAGAAAAGGAACTGATCGAACTGATTACGGATTTGACTAAGTTCAGTCGAGACAATAAGGCTTTTCTTTACTTTAAACTCAACGAACGGGATCAACCCAATTTGTTTGTTGATGCGGTCAAAGAGGAACTGGACGAGGCATTTCAAATTGCCAATACCCGCAATTATCATTTGGCAAAAAA
>CAYTXN010000501.1:0-2385 GCA_964441195.1 uncultured Limnohabitans sp. | reverse complement strand
GTAAGCGGAGTCTTCGAAAATCTCCCTGAAAATTCCTCCCTTCAATTTGACTTTGTCGTCCCTTTTGAATTGTATCTGAAGGAAAATCCTTGGATGCAAAACTGGCAAGCCGGAGGTTCCCGGACGGCGGTTTTGCTCGTGGAAAACAGCCCAAAACCAGATGCCAAGATCGCTAGTCTGATCAAGTCCAATTGTACCGATTGCACCGGAGTTCCTTTTCTTTTCCACTATGAAAATCTCAGACTTCACGGCAAGTTTGAGAACGGCGTAAATGTAGGAGGCAGAATCCAGCAGGTCTATCTTTTTGGCGGAGTGGCACTTCTCATCCTCCTGATGGCCTGCATGAACTTCATCAATCTAGCCACTGCCCGAGCTGGAACCCGCGGTAGGGAAGTCGGAATCCGCAAATCCATCGGTGCAAAGCGAGGCGAGCTGATCCTCCAGTTTATCACGGAATCAGTCCTGCTTTCTTGGATTGCCTTGATCTTCGCCTTATTACTGGTTCAGTTGCTTCTACCATTTTTCAATGAATTGACCGGCAAAGCTGTCATTCTTGAGCTTGGAAACCCGGTTTTTATAATCGCACTCATTACGATTACCCTTCTTACGGGATTACTTTCAGGAAGCTATCCCGCTTTGGTCTTATCCGGATTTAATCCCATCAAAGTCCTCAAAGGAGATAGCCGGTCCATGCTCAGCGGAAACGGGCTGCGCCGGGTGCTGGTCGTCGCACAATTTGCCGCCTCGGCGATTTTGGTAGTGGGGAGCATTGCCGTCCATAAGCAAATCACCTTTATTAGTGAGCGAAATTTGGGTTTTGACAAAGAAAACATCCTGGTGATTGATCAAAACGAGGGGATTGTCAAAAACTACGCAGGCATCAAAAATGACCTCCTCCAACTTCCCGGTGTTGCATCTTTCGCTTTTGGCGGAAACAGTATTTTCAAGGTACCGATCACAACTCCAGATCCTGTCTGGCCGGGAAAACCGGAACAATCGACGATCATTTTCAAGATCTTCCGCTGTGATGAGGGCTTCATCCCTACACTGAATATCCCGATCCGTGAGGGTAGAAACTTTGCAGGAATCCAGGACACGACCAACTACATCATCAATAAAAAAGCCGCAGAAGTCATGGGACTGGATCCTGAGTCGACTGTGGGAACTGAACTGGAAATGTGGCAAGGCAAAGGGCGCATTGTTGGGGTCACCGAGGACTTTCATAATGACAATTTTAGGTATGGCATCGAACCGATGATTTTTATGTATTCTGAAAAAGTGGGTTACCACTATTTCCTCAAAGTATCCGAGCAGGCAACGCTTCCTTCGGTGGTGAAGCAGATCGGGGCAATTTTCAAAAAGCACAATCCGGATTATCCCTTTGAGTACAGTTTTCTGGATGAAGTATTTGAAAAGGAATATGAGAGCGAACAAGTAATCGGAAAGCTTTCACTCGCTTTCACCTGTATCGCAAGTTTAATCTCAGCGCTTGGTTTGTTTGGTTTGGCATCGTTTACCGCAGAGCGAAGGACTAAGGAGATGGGAATCCGAAAAGTACTGGGAGCTTCGGCAGGAAGCCTGTCCCTGCTGCTTTGCAGGGATTTTGCCATCTTGGTTGTGGTAAGTTTGGGGCTAGGATTTCCAATCGCTTGGTATTTTGTGGAGCAGTTTCTTTCGGGATATGCTTTCCACGCGGAGATCACTTGGACGCTCTATCTCTTCACGGCAGTTCTGGTGCTGGGACTAACGTTCATCTCAGTAGGCTACCACTCGCTCAAAGCCGCCTGGAGCAATCCGGTTAATTCGCTGCAGAATGAGGGGTGAACCTACCTTAGATTGGAGGGTGGAATTGCAAATTCCACCCAGCGCATCCAAGAACCTCAATTTGGAACATCCGACTACACATAGAAAGGGTTTCACACCATGCGTTCCAATGGAACGCTTAAAAAATATCTACCACGAATTTTACCTACCAAATGTCCCGGTGGGATATGCAAATGAAAACTAATTGTGTTGACTAGTTCAATTGCTTGGGCAACCAAAGCTTTTTGGAAAAGCTAGGAGAACTCGGTACTGACAAAGCTTTGGAGTTGAAGGGAAAGCTGGGAGCGGTGATACATTTTTGAAATTGTTTTTTGAATAATGAACAAATTTGTTCCATTTTATTGTTTGTGTAACGATTATGTTCCTTAAATTCAGGAATGAAAATCAGTGAACTGCTGAAGATCTTAACTGCCGATGGGTGGTATTTGTACAAGCATGGCAAAAAGCATGACTTATATCGGCACCCTATAAAGTTAGGACAAATACCTGTTCCCCGTCATCAATCTCAAGAGCTAAAAAAAGGTACAGAAAGAGCAATACTGAAAGATGCAGGGCTGAAAT
>CAYTXN010000500.1:0-2389 GCA_964441195.1 uncultured Limnohabitans sp. | reverse complement strand
TAAGTGATCAGAAATGCAGCAAAAGTGAAGATGTCGGAAAGCAGGAAAAACCACATCATGAGTTTTCCATAGCTTGCTTTTAGGGGTTCATTTCCTCCTCCCCAAACGCCTCTTTTCGAGCTTACTCCAATAGCAGTAGAATGCGCAGACATAAATTATTGATTAGTACCAGGTTTTAATTTAATGATTAAGAAGCAAAAACATAAATAGATACAACCATAAGCCGCCCAGGAAGTGCCAATAAGTTGTGGCCATTTCCATCGTATTCATGGCTTTGGAATGCACCTTTAATCTAAGGGTCGAAATTAATACAATAATCAGAAATATCACACCGCTGATCAAGTGAGCGGCATGAAGTCCCGTAAATACATACAAAAAAGAGCCTGCAGGATTTCCAACGAAGAACACTTCTCGATCTACCATAGCCACCCAGCTATACCACTGCCCAACGAGAAATGCAATTCCTAGCAAAACTGTCAAGATCATTCCAATTTTGAGATTTAAGAAATTATCTTTTTTCGCAGAGAAATAAGCCCAATGAAGAGTAAGACTACTCATGACAGCAATACCGGAGGTATAATAAAAGATATTCGGTAGGTCATATTCCAACCAGTTTCCTTCAGCCTGTCTGACAATATACGCACTGGTCAGTCCGGCAAACACCATCACAACTGAAACCATAAACAACCAAAGTGCGAATTTCTTTGGGTGCATGGAGATCGGTTGCTCCACCATATCAATGTACTTCAGTTCTTTTTCCATGGTTTAAGGCATTTTATCGAGCAGATAAGCAATCTGTACGATGGGTAAATATAGAAATGAACCAAACATTATTTTCAAGGCCGATTTTCTGGAGCAATCTCTCATTAAAGAAAAAGTCTGAGCCAAAAACAGAACTCCACAGATCGTAGCCACGATACCAGAATTTAATCCCGTAAGTCCAAAGTAACTTGGCAATAACCCTAAGGGAAGCAAAAACAAGGTGTATATCATGATCTGAATAGCAGTATTCAAGTCTTGACCTCCGCCACTTGGCAGAAGCTTAAATCCTGCTCTTTTGTAATCCTCATCACTCACCCATGCAATTGCCCAGAAATGAGGGAATTGCCAGATAAATTGAATTCCAAAAATGATCATGGCCTCATAAGAAATTGATCCAGTTGCTGCTGTCCAGCCTAGTAAGGGAGGCATCGCACCAGGGATCGCTCCAACAAAAACAGCGATAGGACCAACTCTTTTTAATGGAGTGTATACAAAAACGTATAATACCATGCTAAGAATTCCTAGCCAAGTAGTCAGAGGATTGGTAAAGATCCAAAGGAGTGAGATACCCAGTATTGCTACGAAAGATGTAAACCAATAGGCCTCTTGAAGAGATATAATCTTAAGTGGAAGCGGTCGATTTTGGGTTCGCTTCATTAGCTTATCCAAGTCGCGCTCCATGATTTCATTTGCAGCACCAGAAGCTCCCGAAATCAAAAACCCTCCCAGAGCAAGGCCCAGAAAACCAGTCCAGCCAAAACTTGCTCCTCTGTCGCCAAGGATATATCCAAATACCGCAGAGAATGTTACCAATGCTGAAAGCCTCAACTTAATCAGATCCGAATAAGCTTTGATCCTCTCAACTATGAAGTTGTATGTAGAATGGTCAGTTACGTCAACTGTCCTCATTTCAATTTGTGTTTAACTTAAACTGAATATGATCTCTTAACTGAAGAATCAACATAAATTGAATTCCTAAAATTAAAGATCCAAGTAGCAAATGAATAGGTTGAAGGAAAGCTGGGATGCCGAAATAAGCCATTCCAATTCCGGATCCAATTTCCAAAAGCAAAACCAACATCAGGATTTGTGACCAAAGATTTACCTTGGATCTTCTGAGAGAATATCGAAATGCCCAAAAGAAATACAGAACATGTATTCCTAATAAGACCAGAGAGAAGGAACGATGAATTAAGAAAGTAATTCCAACTCGATCAACCCATTCTTCCCTAAGCATATCTCCAAGTGAAGTTGAGATATGGTCGATTTGTTCTCTCACCTGTGTACCAAGAACGACTTGCACAAGCATTAGAATCGTTCCAATTATTAGAACCCACTGAACTTTGGCAGGAACATCCATTTTTACTCCGTGATTAGCTTGAAGCCTTTCTGATCGGTGATTGATGTATAGCAAAACCGCAACGAGAGCCAAAGCCAGAAGCATATGGAAGGTAATCATCCAAGTCAATAAATTTGTGGAAACGACAATTGAGCCTATCCAACCCGTGAATAACACCAGGATCAGTGACACGACTGCATTTATTGGGATCCATTTATCTACTTTCCAAAGCTTGAATGACTTCCAAACTGTAAGGAGAATAAATAATCCAATTACCACTCCCAAAAG
>CAYTXN010000499.1:0-2397 GCA_964441195.1 uncultured Limnohabitans sp. | reverse complement strand
TTCCAGCAATCACCTGAGTTTTCACATCCGGAATTTCAAAGAATGATTTTTCGTAACTGCTGGATATTGTCTCCATTAGACCAGAACGAATGATGCATCCATTGGTCCAGATTCTTGCAATTTCATTGAAATTCAAGCTCCATTCTTTGGTGTCTGAAACGGTTTTCATTAATCGGAAACCCACTTCATGGTTGATGATCCTAGCAAGGGAATAAGCCGATTTAATTTTTGGAAGCCACTCCTCTAGCGAACCCTCTACCTTCACAAACTCATGCTGAAAAGTCTTAGAAAATTCTACTCGCTTCGTCTTTTCTCCGGAGACTCCACGGGCATTTACAGCTTCGGCCAAAGGACTGTATGGAACTCCATAATCCAAGGCAGTAATCAATGACCATGCACCTGTTCCCTTTTGACCTGCTTGGTCAAGGATTTTATCCAAAAGCACTTCTCCATTTTCCTTGAAAAGAAGTAAATCCGCCGTGATTTCCAAAAGGTATGATTTCAATTCTCCTTGAGCCCAGTCTGAAAAAATCCCGGAAACTTCCTCAGTAGTACAACCAAATCCAAATCGCAACAGATGGACTAACTCAGCCAACACTTGCATTTCTCCATATTCTATGGAATTGTGGACCATTTTAATAAAATGACCAGAGCCTCCCGGACCGACATAGGTCACGCAGGGTTTGCCGTTTTTATCTTTCGCAGAGATTCTTCCCAAGAAATCCTCCACCATCGCATAGCCTTCCGCATTTCCTCCTGGCATAATTGAGGGGCCTTTTCTCGCGCCTTCTTCTCCTCCGGAAACCCCCATTGGCAGGAAGTGCATATCCAATTCCTTCAATCGGGTTACTCTGCGATCTGAATCCAAGTAAAACGAATTTCCTCCATCGATGACCAGGTCATCCTTCTCCAAAAGCGGGGTCAACGTGTCCAATTGTGCATCGATAGCCGCTCCTGCAGGAATCATCATCAGAATCCGGCGTGGCTTTTCAAGTGACGAAACGAATTTTTCCAAATCCTCAAAAGCAATCATATTGGAAAACTCAGGATTCTCATCCAGAACTTTTTGTGCAACTCCTTCTTCTTTTCCGGCTACATATCGGTTATACAATGATACGGAAACACCCTTTTCAGCAAGGTTCAGCGCCAGGCTTTTGCCCATCACGCCCATTCCGATCACTCCCATTTTCATTTTCATAGGTTGAGATTTTAAGTATTTAAGAGACTCTGCAAGTAATTCCTCAGGAGTCCCGGAGATATTTAGTTCGAATCCAGAAAGTGGTTTTTCCCAAGTTGCAAATTGAGAATCTAGCATTCCAGCCTTCATATAATGATTTTTGCGAGCTAGCATTCTTTCCCAGATCAAATCCCGATCTCCGACCAAGTGGATCCAACGAAGATTTTCTGATACGCTGAGCTTTTCCCGATAGGTTTGTTTCAACGCTGAGCAAGCCAAAACTGCTCCTCCTTTTCCTTCTGATTCTTTCAATTGATCTGCCAAAGCTTGAAGCCAAGGAATTCGATCTTCATCGGTTAAGGGATGACCATCACTCATTTTGGTAATATTTTCAGCAGGATGAAAATGATCCGCGTCGAAAAAAGGAAGGTGAAGCCTTTCGGCCAAAAGTGACCCTAGGGTGGTTTTTCCCGTACCCGAGACACCGGTGACAATTACAAGCATGGGGCGAATTTAGCTTTTTTTGTAGTCAACAGACCACTGTCGACGGTCAACAGCTTGTTTTTTTTCAGTTGATTTTGGTGAAAATTAACTGTGAAACATCACTATCTACCGTTGTCAGTGGGCCATTGACCCTTGACTAATTTTCCAATCTTCCAATTTTTCAAAATTCCAATCCTTACCTTTGCAAATCAATTTTCAAGATTCATGATTTCAGTTGACAATGTGGCCGTCATGCACAGCGGTACAACGCTTTTTAGCAATATTTCCTTCGCCATCAATGATACCGACAAAATCGCCTTGATGGGTAAAAACGGAGCTGGCAAATCTACCCTACTTAAGATCATCGCAGGTCAAAGTAAACCCACTTCCGGAGCGGTTTCGGCCCCAAAAGGCTATGTGGTTGCTTACCTTCCCCAGCATTTGTTGACTGCAGATGACTGCACGGTGATGGAAGAGACTGCAAAAGCTTTTGCCAGCTACCTCGATATGAAAGAGGAAATCGAGAAAATCAATGAAGAACTCACCGTCAGAACTGACTACGAATCGGATAATTACTATAAACTGATCGAGCGGGTTTCTGAACTCAGCGAGAAGTTCTATGCAATCGAGGAAGTGAACTATGAGGCTGAGGTTGAAAAAGTGTTGCTTGGATTGGGTTTCGAGCGAGGCGATTTCACCAGATCTACTTCTGAGTTTTCCGGAGGTTGGAGAATGCG
>CAYTXN010000498.1:0-2398 GCA_964441195.1 uncultured Limnohabitans sp. | reverse complement strand
CTGTGATATTCTCCGAAGAATAGGCATTGAATGTTCGGGCTGTTTCTTCGATTGATTTCTGAAGTCGACGCATTCCACCGGGTAAATTTTCTCCGGTTAAAAGAATATCTACATGAAGCGGTCGATCGAGATTTTCCAACAATTCTTTGGTGGCGGGGTGAACTGAGAACCGTTTTTCCTCAGTTAAATCAATTCGAAACCGAAGGAATTGCCCCAATAGTAAAAGAATAAAAATCCCTCCTAAAAGGATCAAATAAGGCTTGGCGGTATGGAGTCCTCGGTTTTTCATTTATTTCTCAAGACCAAAACAGAAGCACCTAAAAAGACCCAAATCATTCCTGCCAAGAAGAAAATATCACCGCTATTAATCACTCCACGACTTAGACTGATATAATGGTAACTGAGACTTAATTCCTCTATGAAATAGGCCAATTCGCCAGTCAACATTTCAGACAGGGCTGTAAATCCAAAGTACAAAACGAAGCAAAGGAAAACTCCCAACACAAAGGCTACAACCTGCTGAGAAGTTAAAGCACTGGCGAAAAGTCCAACTGCTGCAAAGGTTGCTCCGATCATCAGTAGTCCGATCCAACTTCCGAAAAAACCTGCCAGATCAAGATTTCCGACCGGATCACCAAGTTGGATAATGCTGTAGGCGTACAATAGCGTGGGTAAAACAGCCAAAAACACCAGAGCAACCAAAGCGAAGTATTTTGCCAAAATAATCTGAATCAAGGACAGGGGTGAAGTCCGCAAGAGTTCCCAAGTACCGGTTTTCCTTTCCTCCGAAATCAAGCGCATGGATAATGCAGGAACCAAAAAAGTAAATACAAAGGGCGTATAGGAAAAAAGCGCTTCCAAATCAGCGAAGCCATATTCCAGAACTGAGCTTTCCGGGAAAACCCAAACAATCAATCCCAAGGCAATGAGAAACAAGGCCAAAACCAGATACCCAGTTAGGCTACCAAAAAAGGCGTTGATTTCTTTTAGGAACAAACTCTTCATTGGGAATTCGTTATTTCTCGGAAGAGTGTCTCGAGATTTTTCTTGGTTTGATTCAGGCTGTTCAGGTTCAGACTTCGCTCGGTAATGATCTGCATCAATGCTTTTCTGGTTTCCGCAGGATCACTAGTTTCAACGATTAATTGTTTTTCTCCTTTGTTGCCAAACCTTACTTTTTCCAGTTTTTCAAACCACACTAATTCCAACTCTTCCTCAGTTTCCAAGACTAATTCGATTTGCCCCGAACCGACTTTTAACTCTGAAAGTGGACTGGCAACGAGGATTTTTCCTTTGTTGATGATCACTACATCCTGACAGATTGCTTCCACTTCCTGCATGATGTGCGTGGATAGAATCACCGTTTTGTTTACCGCAACTTCCTGGATTAGCTGGCGGATTTCTACTAGTTGATTAGGGTCAAGACCGGTTGTCGGCTCATCCAGAATCAATACTTGTGGATCATGAAATAGCGCTCTAGCCAATCCAACCCGCTGCCGATAGCCCTTGGAAAGCTGTGCAATTTTCTTGTGTTGCTCCGGCGAAAGGCCTGTTTTTTGGATTAATTCAGCTACTCGTTCTTTAGTATGGAGAGTCTTCATTCCATAAAGTCCACCTGAGAATTCCAAGAATTCCCGAACATACATGTCTAGGTAAAGCGGATTATTTTCCGGGAGATATCCGATTTTTGGGCTAACGAGTTTGGGGTTTTCCAGTGCTTTTTCACCCAGAACTTTTACTTCTCCCGCATTCGCAGAAAGGTAACCTGTGATGATCTTCATCGTGGTAGACTTCCCTGCTCCATTTGGTCCCAGAAAACCCAGAATTCTTCCCGGCACCGCCGAAAAGCTTACCCCGTCAAGGGCTTTTTGGTATCCATAAGACTTGCTTAATTGGGAAACTTCGAGTGACATGAATGGAAAGCTAATTCTGATTTTTTATATAAACATTAAGTTCATTAAGGAAATTAAGTTTAAGTGACAAAACTCAATTCTTTAGTTTGATATAAAATCTTAATGGCCTTAATTTCTTAATGTTTCAAAATGATTAAATAGGTAAACTTTTTACTTTAAACTCTCCTCATATCCAGTATCAGCTTTCAGACCATATCCTTCTGCTGCCGCAACTGCAAGCTGATCGCACCGCTCATTCTCAGCATGACCTGCATGACCTTTCACCCAAAAAAACTTGGGCTTATATTTCAAGTGAAGCGGAATGTAGCGAAGCCAAAGGTCAGGATTCTTCTTGTCCTTAAATCCCTTTTTTTGCCAATTCCAAAGCCAACCTTTTTCAATTGCGTCCACGACATATTTGCTGTCAGAATATACATGAACTGGAAATTCAGTGGATTTCAATTCTTGGAGGGCTCGGATTACGGCGAGTAGTTCCATCCGGTTAT
>CAYTXN010000497.1:0-2399 GCA_964441195.1 uncultured Limnohabitans sp. | reverse complement strand
TTACGGGAAAGCAAAAAACAAGTCCAGAGGATTTGAGAGAGATTCTAGAAAATCCTGGGAAGCATAAGTAATTCGGAATTTCGAATTTTGCCTAAGTGAGTGTCGCCACTCACTTTTTTTATTTTCAAAAATCCAATTTTATCTGAGTAAAGACATTCTCAGAAGCGATTAGCTAAGAAATCGAAATCTCAACTATATTTTTTCCGTAGAAATTCCCGTATGGATATGGCAGTTCGCGTAACGGTATTTTTTCTGGCTTATGTTGTGTTTTCGGTTTCAGTTGAAGCTCAAACCAGTATTCATCGGTTTGGACTAGAAACTCAAACCGGATGGATTATTCCACATAATTCTGAACTCAGGGATATTGCTTCCAGCCGGCCAATTTCACTTGGGATTTCATCTCAATGGATGAAAACTTCACAAAAGAACTGGGAAGCTTGTAACTGTTTTCATTATTTAGGATTGAATCTTTCAGTCGTTGACCTTCAAAATCAGCAAGAGCTTGGACAAGCTTGGAACCTCAGCGGAAGTTTCGAGCCTATTCTTTTTCGGTCTGGAAAATGGGCAGCAAGTATAGAATCAGGAATTGGATTCAGTTACCTCACACGGGTGTATGATCCGATAGATAATCCTAGAAACACCTTTTTCAGTGCACCGATTAGCTTTTTACTTTTCGTTGCTCCTAAACTTAGCTTTGATCTTAGCTCGAATTGGGCAATTCAAACTTCTTTTACTTACAACCACATTTCCAATGGTGGTCAGAGCCAACCCAACCGAGGGATGAACTTTCCAATGTGGGGTTTGGGAATTCTTCATTATACCCGAAAGGTCGATTTTCCAAGCTATCAGAAAAGTAAGATCCCAAAAACCTGGTCCTTCTATGCCGATTTAGGCTTCAATACCCGAGACGGAGGTAATGATTCAAGAAATCCAAACTTTTCATTAGCAGGTGGTGCTTTTCGAAAATTGACAGGGATTATTGGCTTAGGGGGAGGGGTTGAGTTGGCAAAGGATTTCTCCTTGCCGATTCAGGAAAGCAGATCAGAAGCCTTGATTCTAGGTATCTTTTTGGAGAATCATTTGCTTTTCGGAAAATTGGATTTTAGTCAGCGGATGGTCAAATACATTTCCAAACCTACAGGATATCAAGAAGACCATGAGTTTTATCAGCGGTATACGTTGAATTATCTTTTAGGAGAACATTTTCGAATTGGAGCTGGCCTTAAAGCCCATGGACATGTGGCCGAGTATATGGATTTTAGAGTGGGATGGATTTTTTGATGTATTTGTCGGATTAATCTAATTCCTGAATTTTGTTGATTCGTAAATAGTACTATTTTTAAATCGTAAACTTTCTGATAAATGAGTTTTTCAGTTTTGGTAGTTGAAGACCACGAACTTTTTGCCGGTGGTTTGAAGATGATTTTGGACAGTCTTCCGGAGTTTCGATATTTCAGACACTTGCGTAATGGAAAGGAGTTAGTTGATTTTTTGGACGATCAGCCTTCAATTGATTTGATTGTTTTGGATCTGCAGATGCCTTTGATGGACGGGATGCAGGTATTGCCTTACCTGCGAAGAAACTTTCCTCAGATAGGAATTTTAGTTGTCTCCGGTAATCATACTACCGCCAATATGGAACTTTGTAAGAAATTGGGAGCCTTAGGTTTTGTAGGTAAAGATTCCAGCCTTTTGGTATTTCGAGAGGCCTTACAGGCAGTAGCTGCGGGTAAATTTTATTTTCAGGAAATCAATAAAGACCAGCAGAAAATACTTCGGGAGAAGAATGGGATGTTTGATAAGCTGAGAGAAGGGTATCAACTTTCGCCAAGGGAAATGGAAATCATTCAAATGATTCTTTACCAGATGGAGACCAAGGAAATAGCCGAAAAACTTCATCTCAGTCCGCTGACAGTTAAGACCCACCGCAAGAATATTTTCACTAAGTTAAAAGTGCATAACGTCGCAGGCCTTTTGGCTTTGATTAAGGATCAGTGAGGATTTTGGAAACCAATCAATCATAGATTTCTGCTAAGGATAATTTCTAACCAGCTAGGTAGGCCAAATAATGGACTTGATTATTCATCAATTTTTAATTGGCAATTTATCTGACTGTCAAAACCTCTCGTTCGATAGTATTATCCAGTTTGAACTGACTTAGGTGCTACTTCATACATAGCCAGTCTGCTCTTTACTTAAAAGAAGAAGAAGATTTTGGAAAGCTTCTTTAGTAGCGATCAGGTTCTTTTCTTGCCACCTATTTATCACAAATTCTATTAAGTCATAGGCCCCACCAGGCAATTTTTGCTGGTTGGTATCCAAGAAACTCTTGCAGTATTCTATGGCTTTTCCCCAATTCTCCTCTTCTACGGCCATCCCCATCAAAGGCCCTTTGTAGA
>CAYTXN010000496.1:0-2404 GCA_964441195.1 uncultured Limnohabitans sp. | reverse complement strand
AATCGAAATTAAGGCAATTTTTACATGAATGGAGTATTGAGACGCATTTTCAAATCTCAAAAAAACATTCATGATTTTACTGTAAAGGTATTTTAAAGCAAATGCAACTTATAAGCCTTAATAAGCCCCAAGCTTATCCATTTTTTACCAATTTACCCAACTCTTTTTTCTGTTTTATAGAAAAGAAAAATCTTTTTCAATTTGAATTTGAATTTTTTGGGATATTAAATATAGAAAAATTTGACACTTACAGCCTTTCTATTGGCTACTTAAAATGAAAAATCAAGGATATTAAAAACTAAAAAACCAACCCTTTGCTCAAGGCTGGTTTTTTATTGCAGAGAGAGAGGGATTCGAACCCTCGATACCCTTGAGGGGTATACACACTTTCCAGGCGTGCTCCTTCAGCCACTCGGACACCTCTCTGTGTCGTTTTTTCACACATTTGTGAATCGGAGTGCAAAGAAAATTATTATTCCTGCCGATTCCAAACCCATTTCCAAAATTCAATAAAAATCAAGCTGTGATTTCACCTGCCAAGGACTGGGTCAATTTTTTGCAAATTTCATCTCGGGTATAATTCTGGCCTAATAAATACATCAACTTGGTAACTGCAGCCTCGGTGGTCATATCCGCTCCGCTGACCACCCCAACAGCTAGTAATTCTTTGCTCGTCTCATACCGACCATGAATTACACGTCCACCATTGCACTGTGAGACATTTAGAATGATTAAGCCCCTTTTGATTGCGCGGTCAAGCGATTTCATAAACCACGCTTCTGAAGGACTATTTCCAGACCCATACGTTTCCAGTACAACACCTCGCAAACCATCAATATTAAAACAGGCATCCATTATTTGATCTGTTATGCCTGGAAAAAGTTTCAGAATCATAACTCGATTATCCAGATGATTCATTTTAACCAACTTTCTCTTTGGCTCAAAGGGACGGATGGCGTTCATATTATAATCGATCACAATGCCAGCTTCTGCCAAAGAAGGATAGTTTTCTGATTCGAACGCATCGAAATGAATACTTTGGACCTTTTTGGAACGATTGCCTCTGAGAAGCATATGGTTGAAAAATATGCAAACTTCCGGGACAATTGGACGATCGTTAATTTTAGCAGTAGCTATCTCTAAGGCTGTCATCAAATTCTCTCTTGCATCGGAGCGCATAGCTGAAATTGGCAATTGAGCTCCTGTGAAAATTACCGGCTTATTCAATCCGTTTAGCAAATAACTCAGCATCGAGGCAGAATAGGCCATGGTATCGGTCCCATGTAACACCACAAAGCCATCGTAGCTGTCATAATTCTCATATATAATATAGGACATATCAATCCAGTGTCGCATCGTGACGTTGGAGGAATCAATCGGCTCGGGGAAAGAAATCACCGTGATAGCAATGTCCATATTGGAAAGGATCGGAATTTTCTCCAAGATCTGACCAAAGTTGAAAGGAACGAGCGCACCGGAATCATCGTAGGCCATCCCCAGAGTTCCTCCTGTGTAAATGATTAAGACCGAAGAAGTCCTCGCTGTTTTTAGCCCGGTGTTTAGTCGAACGATTTTATAGTTCATGAAGTGATTTCCTTAAATAATTTCAACGCATTGGATTTGGTCAACGCAGCTACTTCTGCCGAAGACACCTGAAGCAAATCCCCCACTCGCTGAGCAATGGCAGGTAAATAGGCCGGGGTATTCCTTTTTCCTCTATAGGGTACTGGTGCCAAATACGGTGCATCAGTCTCCAAAACCAAGTGTTCTAAACCTATAAAAGGTATTACCTGATCTAGACCTCCGTTTTTATAGGTGGCCACGCCACCAATACCGAGCAGAAAACCCATTTTGATAATCTTTTTGGCCTGCTCCAAATTCCCTGTGAAGCAGTGGAAAATACCGGAGAGTGATCCATCTTGAGCTTTTTCAATAATCTCAATTGTCTCGTCGATTGAATCCCTACAATGTAACACGATGGGGAGATTTTTTTCTTTTGCCCAGCCAATCTGAATCGTTAAAGCTTCTTTTTGTCGATCAAAATTACTCTTGTCCCAATACAAATCAGTCCCGATTTCCCCCACAGCTGCAAAGGCTCGCTTGTTCAGCCAATCCTCCATCACGTAAAGTTGCTGCTCAAAATCCTCCTTGACATCACAAGGATGAAGCCCCATCATCGGAATGCACAAATCCCCATATTTGGACTCACATTCTAGCATCCGGTCAATGGTCTCTACATCCACATTGGGCATATAGATGCGCTCAATTCCGGCCTTTCTGATTTCATCTATCACCTCATCTCGGTCAGAATCAAACTTTGAAGAATAAATATGGGCGTGGGTTTCGATCAGATTCATGGGTATTTTCGGGCTTTCCATTCTATTTGTCCGGGCCAAAAGTAATA
>CAYTXN010000495.1:0-2408 GCA_964441195.1 uncultured Limnohabitans sp. | reverse complement strand
AGTCTTTCCAGTCACAGTCAGGCAATCACCATGCAGGTAGCCTTTATCCAAAAAGTATTTCATAAATGCCGGCAATCCACCCTGCTGATGCAGATCTTCCATAAGGAATTTTCCTGAAGGTTTGAAGTCTCCAAGCATTGGGGTTTTTGCATTGATTTCTTTGAAATCTTCCAAAGTAAAATCAACCCCTGCGGTTCGAGCTATGGCTAAAATGTGCAAGACAGCATTTGTACTTCCTCCAAGTGCTATTGCGACACGAACAGCATTTTCAATGCTTTTCCGCGTAATGATGTCGCTTGGCTTGATGTCTTTTTCCAAAAGTATCCGCATGTATTTATTGACTTCGCGACATTCTCGAAGTTTCTCGGGAGAATTTGCTGGATAAGATGAAGAATATGGCAAGGACATTCCCAATGCTTCTATCGCAGAAGACATGGTATTTGCGGTATACATTCCTCCACAAGCGCCTGCACCTGGACAAGCATTTCGAATGACTCCATCATAGTCTTCATCAGAGATGTTTCCTTGGACTCGCTTCCCAAAAGCTTCAAAAGCAGAAACGATGTTGAGCTTTTCTCCTTTATAATGTCCTGAAGCAATTGTGCCACCATAGACCAAAATAGACGGTCTATTGATTCGCAACATTCCCATCACTGCTCCGGGCATATTTTTATCACAACCGGCAACTGCAATACAAGAATCAAAAGAATGACCTAGGATAAAAGACTCAATTGAATCTGCGATGATCTCTCTGGAAACGAGAGAATAGCGCATTCCCAAAGTCCCCATGGAAGTCCCGTCAGAAATCCCGATGGTATTAAAAACCAAACCGGTCAGATCATATTCCTGTGAGGAGTTTTTGATCAGACCGGCAAAGTCATTCAAGTGCATATTGCAGGGATTACTTTCATAGCCGCAACTCGCTATCCCTACAAATGGCTGTTTCATTTTCTTATCGCTCAAGCCAGTGGCATACAGCATGGCTTTCCCGGCTGGATGCTCGTCGTTGTCGCTGATTTCCCAACTATATTTCTTAAGGTTGTTCAGGGTCATAGGTCTGAAAAATAAAAAAGTGTCCCATTTGAGTGAGACACTTTAGATTTTATATGCTGATTTATAATAGTCTAGTGCCTCACTTCGAAAATCCGATGAGAATAATAAAGCTTAGCAATAAGACCGATAGGTACATAGGGTGGTTTGAGTTTTTATGCTTCGTAGACGAATCACATGACAATATTAAAACCCATTCACCAGACTTACAATATTTAATTCTTTGTTAATTGTTTTTTACAGACTTTAATAATAGGATTAAATATTTTTTTACGAATTTTATACTGTATTTTGAATTATTTCAAAATCAATTTTTCAAAATAGTACATTAAATGGCAGCTATTCAAAATTTTGTATCGATTTCAAGAAATTTCAAAATATCCGAAAAATTATTCTCTTTTATTTAAGAAAAAAAATGATAAGCTATCAAAAACCTAAAAAATGATGAAAACATTAGGGATTTCTCAAAGATGTGAAAAGGATTTCCCATCCATGAAATTCACCTAATTTTGTCAAAACACCTTTGAACTATGATCAGCTTTCCAAACGCTAAAATTAATCTCGGTCTTCACATTATCGGAAAGCGTAAAGATGGGTATCATGACATCGAGACATGCATGATTCCCATTCCTTTATTTGATGCTTTGGAGATGATCCTTGATAAGAAGGCCATCTGGAATTCCACAGGATTGGATATACCAGGTGATCCAAAAGATAATTTGATTTTAAAAGCAGAAAAATTGTTCAGAAATGACTTTCCCGAACTTCCTAGCCTAAATATGCACCTCCATAAAAACATCCCGATGGGTGCGGGTTTGGGCGGAGGGTCTGCTGATGGGGCATTCGCACTGAAATTGATGAATAATCTTTTTGACCTTTATTTGGATGATTTCCTACTGGAAGAATATGCCGCTCAACTGGGAAGTGATTGCCCTTTTTTCATTGAAAACACTCCCAAAATCGCTCGGGGAAGAGGTGAAATCCTAGAACCCATTGAACTCTCACTTAAAGGCACCTACATTGTCTTAATCAATCCTGGAATTCATGTTGGAACCAAAGAAGCTTACGCAGGAGTCACTCCAGCAGCCCCAAAAGTCAAATTGGAAGAAATTCTTAAAGACCGAAGTCGCTGGAAAACAGAGCTTGTCAATGATTTCGAACCCAGCATTTTCAAAAATCATCCGGAAATTGAAGCAATCAAATCCAAAATGTACTCAGCGGGTGCTTTCTATGCGGCAATGTCTGGTTCAGGATCGAGTGTTTTTGGATTATTTGACATAAAACCATCAGATTTAGAATTTTCAGATCGATATTTTATGTTTGAATCATTTTTGTAAACCTCTAAAAATAAATTGGTT
>CAYTXN010000494.1:0-2414 GCA_964441195.1 uncultured Limnohabitans sp. | reverse complement strand
ATCAAATTATCCATGATCTGAGCTGTTCGTCCCAAAGCAATCCAAGCTTCTTCGTCACCACCGGCGCCATGAAGTAAATAGAGAACGGGGTATTTTTCAGTGGATGTCTCATATCCCGGAGGAGTATAGATGGTGATTCTACGATCCATTTTCAAGCCCGGTGAGTCATACCAACGGCGAGCTACTGTGCCGTGAGGAATGTCATTGGTCTTAAATAGATCAGCATGACCACCGCCAACGATGAAGATATTCGTAGCTGAAGCGACATCGCGAATCAGGAAAGGATTGCTAGGATCTGTAGTAGAAAATCCATCCACGATAAAAGAATAATTGTAAAGTTCTGGACTCAAAGCCGAGGTTTTGAATTCCCAAACGCCATTTTCTCCTTTGGTTAGATTGGCTTTTCCGGGACCGTCCATTTGGCCCATTGGAGTTTCCATTTTCACTGATGGAAGAAAATCTCCGGTTATTTGCACGGCAGTCGCATTTGGAGCGTGAAGCCGAAAAGTTACAGTCGCATCTTCATGTATTTCGGGCGAAATGATGTTTTGTGCGCGAAAAAGCGCTTCCTGTGCATAGGAAGTGATTCCTAATGTCGTCAGGAATAACAGGGTTGAAAGCAAGTGTTTCTTCATAGGTTTTATTTTCTATTGTCTCAAAGTGTGAAAATAGAAAAAAGGAAAATGAAAACCTAGAGAAAGGGTCAGTACGAGATAGAGGGATTTTATATAGACGCTGCCAAAAACTCGGAATCCACCAGTTCAAACGATTCAAGCCTTTCGACCTGCTCTTGCACCAGACAGGCTTGAACCATAATTATTCAGTCTTCAGACTGCTGTTTTTTGGATAAATAGCCAAGAAAAATAACGCAAGAGACCAAAAATCAATCAAAATTCTTAATCAAGTGATAGCTGAATTCAATGATCTCTTTGTAATTCTCCTTACTGATTTTTTCATCGATTCCATGGAACCTCGTCATAGATTCAGGGTTGATTCGAATAGGGTAAAACCGGTAAACCTCCTCCGAAATATCATAGAAATTGCGGGAATCCGTACCTCCGCCAAGTAGTCCGGGCACGACGATAGCATCTGGATTCTGGTTTCTGATAGTTTTAGCCAAGATTTTAAAGGCTTCAGATTCGACGGTGGAAACCGGTGAAGGATCGGTCAAATGTCCGACAGGTTCTACTCGTACTTTTTCAGAGACAGTTTTTTCAATATGGGCCTTAACTGATTCAATGGTTTCCCCAGGAAGTATACGGAAATTAACCGTTGCTTCGGCTACCGTAGGAATGACATTATTTTTCACCCCACCATCTATTATAGTAGGTGCGGTCGTTGTATGTGCATTAAGCGATTCAAGTATGGGTTTTTTGAAAAGCCAAGGATTGGCAAAAGCTAATTTGGTGAAAAATGGAAGTTCAGCCCCCAAGTATTCCAGTTGATCATCGATTGGTTTTACTAGTTTGTAGGGCCTCTGATTATTTTCAAGATCGACAATCGCTTGGGCAAGAATACCGATGGTGTTTTCACGGGGAGGTGCCGAACTGTGACCCCCGGTAGTTTCTACAATTAGTCTAAAGGATGCAAAACCTTTTTCAGCCAAATTCACCATTGCAACAGGATTGTCCACGCCGGGAATCATGTTTTCAGCGATGAATCCTCCCTCATCAATCGTCATCGCTGCCTCCACACCTTTAGCTTTCAGATGGGCGGCAATTTTTACGGCTCCGTTTCCGCCGCCCACTTCTTCGTCATGCCCGAATGCAAGGTAAATGGTGCGAGTAGGGGCGTAAGATTCGGACAGCAATTTCTCAACTGCTTCCAAAAGGCCAATCAGTGTTCCCTTATCATCCATCGTTCCCCGCCCAATAATATGCGTATCGGTGATTTTCCCCTCAAAAGGCGCAGACTCCCAATCTCCCAAAGTGGGTTCGTCGACAGGTACCACGTCCTGATGAGACATGAGAATGATAGGCTTTTTTGAGGAATCCGAACCCTCCCATTTGTAGAGCAAACTGTATTCAGAGATTTTTTCTAGGCTAAGATTTGCATGAGTCAGCGGGAATGTTTCTTCTAGAAAGCGATGAAAACCAAAGAATGCAGCCGAATCCGGAATAGCATCTTCACTGTAAGATATGGTCTGAAATTGAATTGCCTTTGAAAGATTTTGAAATACCTGATCAGGTAAGTCCAACTTCTCGACAGGTTCGGAGGCAACTTGTTTGGAACTCAGTTGAAATGTATTGAAAAGCAGGATCGCGGCTAAAACGACTAGTGTGATAACTAGACCAAGGAATATTTTCTTCATAAAAGGGCGGTGGTTTAAGAGTCTATTTACTGGTTGGTTAGATCAATTTAGCCAAAAAATTTAATGCAAGAATAAATTAGACTTTTGTGGTAATTGAAAGGAA
>CAYTXN010000493.1:0-2416 GCA_964441195.1 uncultured Limnohabitans sp. | reverse complement strand
CTGCAAATTCAACAGTGGATTTATCCTGTTCATCACCTATGAAAAGGTGCCCGAATCACATGCCATTTTCAAACGCTTTACCAATGTTTTTGACCAGACCTACACTCGATTCCTAGACCTCCTAAAAGCTGAAGCACAGGCCAAGGAAGCACGCATTGAAGCAGCCTTGGAACGCGTTAGATCCCGAACCATGGGTATGCAAAAAGCCGAGGAATTGGGAGAAGTCGCCACGGTTTTGTTTGGTGAGATGAATACCCTAGTGGACAATCTATGGACCTGTGGTTTTGTGCTATGCGAAAAGGATCGCCGAGAAGACGAGTGGTGGCTCAGTCTCACAAACGGATTGATTGAGCCTTTTTATCTTCCAAATGTTGGGGATTCTGCACATGAAATGCTCTATGAAGGTTGGGAAAAAGGAGAAGCTTATCGTACTGTGACCCTGGAAAATGAACAACTACAAGAGCACTACGACTGGCTGATGAGTATCCCAATTGCCAGTCAAATTTTTGAAGACATGGAAGGCTCAGGCATTCCACGTCCAAACTGGCAACGCTTACATGCCGCCTATTTTAAGACCGGGTATTTGGTCATCATAACTGAAGTACCTTGTGAGGAGGAGGAAATATTCAAGCGCTTCGCTCAGGTTTTTGACCTCACTTATACCCGCTTCCTTGATCTCCAAAAAGCGGAAGCACAGGCAAGGGAATCAGAAATTCAGTTGGCATTGGAACGAGTACGGGCCAGAACTATGGCTATGCACAAAAGTGATGAGCTATCTCAAACTGCTGCTGTACTTTTTGAACAATTACAGGTGCTCGGAAATACACCTGAACGAATAAATCTGGGAATTTTCAAAGAAGAATCAGGCACCATTGAATGGTGGATCACGACTCAGGAAGGCCACCAGATAAGTACTAACTTTTTCGCAAAAGTTGAGGATCATTTTGTTTTTTCCAACATGCTGAACGCATGGAAAGCAAAGGAAAAATCCACTGTGATTAGCCTTTCTGGAGATGCCGTGACCGATTGGGTACGATACATTACCCAGCAATTAGGCATGCCGGTCAATCCGGGTTTGGTCAAGGAAAAGAGGATTATCAGCTGTGCGTTTTTTTCCCAGGGATTGATTGGAACAACTACCTCAGAACCTCTGTCACCAGGTATCATCCACTTGCTGGAAAGATTTGCCAGTGTATTCGAACAAGCCTACACCCGCTTCCTTGATCTGCAAAAAGCTGAAAAGCAGGCAAGGGAATCACAGATTGAAGCGGCTTTGGAAAAAGTCCGCTCCCGATCCTTAGCCATGCAAAGTCCGGATGAATTGAATGAAGTTGCCAAACTTCTACGGGAAGAAATGGGTGCATTGGGTGTGGAGGAACTGGAAACGAGCTCAATCTACATTCACGATGAAAACAACGGTTCGACGCAGTGTTGGTTTACGATTAAGAATTCCGAAAATCCCGGCAAGTCGGTTACCGACCAAATGACTCTTGAACTTCAGGATACTTGGGTGGGAAGGAAAATGCTTGATTTTTATCGCTCTCCTTCCAATCAGACTTCCATTTTGATGCAAGGTGAGCAGCGAATTGAATGGATCCGCTATTGCGAAGAAAAATCCGACCTGTTTGGGACCAGCAATTTTTACGGAGATACAGTTCCCGATCGGACCTATCATTTGTACAAATTTTCCAATGGCTACATCGGTGCCGCTGCTCCCGGAGAGATTTCCTCAGAAAGCTGGGAACTTTTAAAAAGAGCCACGTCCGTATTTTCATTTGCTTATACCCGTTTCAGGGATTTGCAAATGGCCGAAGCCAATGCTCAGTCCGCCCTACGGCAGGCTTCTCTGGATCGTGTCCGTGCAGAAATTTCTTCTATGCGGCATACCGATGATCTCGACAGAATCACACCGCTTTTCTTTCATGAATTAACTAAGCTGGGGGTTCCATTTATTCGATGCGGGGTATTTATCATCCAGGAAAAACAGAAACTGGTGGAGGCTTATCTTTCCTCACCAGAGGGCAATTCGCTTGGAGTTTTAAGACTTCCCTATCATGCTAGCGAACTCACCTATCAGACGGTGGAAGCTTGGCGAAAAGGTGTGGTATACCGGCAGCATTGGAATAAGGAAGATTTTGTTCAGTGGATCAACCAATTGATGGAGCAGGATCAGATCCAGGACAGTGGTACCTATCAGGGAACCGCAGCACCTCCAGAATCACTTGATCTGCATTTTGTTCCTTTCGCACAGGGGATGCTTTATGTTGGTGCAGAAAATCCTTTGGATGAAAAGGAATTGGAATTGGTGCAGGCATTGGCTAAGGCTTTTTCAATTGCATACGCTCGATACGAGGATTTTGTAAAACTGGAGCAGGCAAAATCCGGCAAGTCCGGGAAAACAGGTGCGATTGCCGAC
>CAYTXN010000492.1:0-2435 GCA_964441195.1 uncultured Limnohabitans sp. | reverse complement strand
CGTATTCGTCTTCAAGTAAATAAAGATTAATCTTATGTCGGTAATAGCGGATACCTACCACAAAAGTACCCTCAATAAAGAGGGTTCTGATTTTTTGATGGATTGGTAAACTGCTAAACTCTTCCCGACTCATACACTTCTTTTTACTCCACAATGACTTCAATTTAGACAAATTGGTTCAGCTTTTTGATCCAAGAACTGATAAAAAAAGCCAATCCTTTGATGCTCACGGTTGATGCAAGATTTTCTGGATTAGTCGTAACGTGCCATAATTCTATAAAACAAAAACCTCCGGTTTGGGCCGGAGGTTTGAGTAGGGCAAATTTCTTTTTCCCTTATTAATGAACAACCAGTTGAAATTCTTTGATCGCTTCGCTGAAGTCTAATACCTCGGTCAATTTCAATTCTCCTGCAACAATACTTGATCCTGCTGCAGATCTGTAGCCACCGGCACAATGCACAACTACAGGTTTTGAAGTAGGTATCTCTTTTGCTCGTTCTCTTAATTCCTGAAGCGGAATATTGATCGCTTCTTCGAAAATCGGTGCTGTAGCATGCTCGTCTCGACTACGGATATCAACGATTGTAAACTGTTCTTTATTAGCTTTGAATGCTTCCAAATCAAATGAATTCCCTTTTTCGGTCATTCCAGCTGGATTTACCACAGCGCCTTTGATCAATTGCTCGTAACCTATTTTTGCAGCTTTGGAAATCAAAATCTCCAACTCAGCAGCTGAATCCGCCACCAAGAAGAATTTCTCATTAGGGCCGATGATCGAGCCAAGCCATGTTTCAAATTTTCCACCATTCATAATATTGATTGCGCCGGCTATATGCCCTGCTGCGAAATCAACATTGTTTCTGGTATCAATTATTAAAGCATCGGCCGGTAAAGCGGAACCCTCCGGCCAAATACTCACCTGAGAAATCGATCGCTGATAAGATGGCGCACCTTTCTTGTTCATATCGACATCATAGCCGAAGTACTTTGGAATGTAAGGCTGACCTTGAAGCAAGGAGTCCACGAAGGTTTTCTCGTCCAAATCATTAAAAGCCCAATTGGTTGCGCGTTGTTCCCCAATGGTAGATTGACGTGCGTCACTCAGGTTTTTACCACAAAGCGAACCAGCACCATGTGCCGGAAATACCAAGACATCATCAGCCAAAGGCTTCAGTTTGTCCTGTACGGTGTGATACATCATTTTAGCTAGTTCTTCCCGCTGAGCGGTCATATTTCCAGCTTTTTCTCTCAAATCAGGACGGCCTACATCGCCGATGAAGAGCGTGTCACCGGAGAATAGCGCATGGTCTTTTCCATTTTCATCTTTCAGCAAAATACTGATCGAATCCGGTGAATGACCCGGAGTGTGCAGTGAATGGAAAGTTACTTTTCCCATTTCGAATGAGTCTCCCTCATCAAACCCAACATGTGGGTATTCTGCTCCGACTAATTTGGAAACGTAGATGGTGGCGTCGTCATTTTTGTAAAATTCCAAATGAGAACTGACAAAATCGGCATGAGGATGAGTTTCGATTACAGCTACGATTTTTGCATTATTTGCTTGCGCAAAATCTGAATACTGTTGTGGATTTCGCCCTGGATCCACCAACGCTACTTTCCCTTCGCTCAAAATGGCATAGCTTGCGTGAGCTAACCCTTCGTCATAAAACTGTTGAATATGCATAGTTATTATTTATAGTTTCTGAATTATGATACAAAGATAAAATCGGCACGACTTTGAACTCGGTGACGATAATCACTTTAGAGGTCGGGCAGATTAGAATTGCAAACACTGGGATTAGTATCACCATTGCAAGATTATACCTTGATAAAACCAATCATACCCCTTAAACTTGAAAAACCAAAAAAGTATTCCATTGAGCGTTCAAAAAGCTTTTTTAAAACTTCTTCCAATTTTTCTCATTTTGGGTATCACCTTCACCCAAAGTTGTAAATCCAAGAAACTAGCAAAAGACAATCCTGCATTTACGGTTATTGAAACTGCCAAAAGCTATCGGGGCACTCCTTATAGATTTGGTGGAACTACCCGAGCAGGAATGGATTGCTCTGCATTGGTTTTTCATTCCTATTATTCAATTGGCATCAACCTCCCACGAATGTCTGCCGACCAAAGTAAATTGGGTCAAAAGGTAAATGTAAATCAGGTGAAGCCCGGGGACGTTTTGTTTTTTGCCACCGGCAAACGGAAAAATCAAGTCACTCACTCTGGAATTGTCACTGAGGTGAACAAAAGCGAGGTTCGTTTCATCCATGCATCGACTTCCCTGGGAGTGACTGAGGACTATCTAAGCAGCAAGTACTGGTCGAAGGCTTTTCTTTTCGCAAAGCGATTACTTGAATAAGAGAAAATTAGCCCCACAGCCTTGGATCGGTTCTCCTTTGGATTTCACTGAATCTAATTGGATTAATTTTC
>CAYTXN010000491.1:0-2442 GCA_964441195.1 uncultured Limnohabitans sp. | reverse complement strand
CCAAGACAAAAGCCTTTGAATGGTTGGGGAACAATGAAGACTATCTCGAAGAACATAAAATCAAAATCGTCCAGCGTACCAATCTCAATGGAAAAACATTCCATGTAGGCCGAGCTCAAATCACTATCGAAATCAACGAAAACATCGATTGGTTTGATGTTAAAGCTTTGATCAAATTTGGCGTTTACCTGGTTCCTTTTGCAAAAATTCGAAAACTGATTATTCAAGGCAAAACCGAATTTGAGCTTCCAAATGGAGAAATAGCCGTGATTCCTGCTTCTTGGTTTGTCAACTATTCCGAGCTTTTCAACTTTATCGAAGAGCGTACTTCCGAAGAGCTCGTACTTCGCAAGCACCACCTTGCTTTCGCTCGGGAACTCCAAAATGGCGAATTGATTAGTCTAAATCTCAGTCTGAAGCTTGAACGCTTGAGAAATTTCGATGCGATTGACGATTATGAATTACCTGAGAGTTTTGAAGGTGATTTACGACCTTATCAGCATGCCGGCTACAATTGGCTTAGATTCCTAAATGACTACCAGTTTGGAGGTTGCCTAGCGGATGACATGGGTCTTGGTAAAACAGTGCAGACCTTGGCGCTGCTGGCACATGAGCGGGAGGAAAATCCAGGTTTTGCCTCGCTGCTAGTGATGCCGACTTCTTTGATTTACAACTGGGAATTGGAAGCCAGAAAATTCACCCCAGAGCTGAAAATTCTAGTCTATTCAGGAACTTCAAGAATCAAAGATCCCTGGAAATTTCGGGGATATGATATTGTCTTGACTTCCTATGGAATCGTGCGACTTGATATCGATATCCTAAAGGATTTCTATTTCAACTATGTGATTCTAGATGAATCTCAAGCGATCAAAAACCCAAATTCCAACATCGCTTTGGCAGTCAATAAATTGAAAAGTAAACGAAGACTGATCCTAACGGGTACGCCTGTCGAAAATGGGACAATGGATCTTTGGTCACAGATGAATTTCGTGAACCCTGGATTGCTTGGCAATCAGAATCTCTTCAAAAAGCAATACCTCATACCAATTGAAAAACAAAACGATAAGGAAAAAGCGGTCAGACTAAATGCGATGATCAAACCATTTATTCTTCGAAGGCTAAAATCTCAAGTTGCCAAAGACCTTCCGGAAAAGCTCACTAATGTGAAATATTCCGATATGACTGAGGAGCAAGAGAAAGTCTACGAAGAGGTAAAAACCTATTATAGAGAAAAAATCATCGGAGAACTTGACGGTACAGGTCGAGGATCGCAGCAGTTTACCTTGCTTCGCGGCTTGACTCAATTGAGACAAATCGCCAACCACCCGAAACTGGTCCGAGAAGATTACGAAGGAGAATCAGGTAAATTGGAGGACATCACCTACATGCTCCAAGAGACAATTTCTGAGGATCACAAAGTGCTTGTTTTTAGCCAGTTTGTAAGACATCTGAGCATCATTAGGAAATATTTGGACGAGCAAGGAATTCCCTATGCCTACCTTGACGGCTCTACCAAAGACCGACAAAAGCAGGTGGAGAATTTCCAAGAAAACCCAGACATCAAAGTCTTTTTGATTTCCCTAAAAGCAGGAGGTGTGGGGCTTAACTTGACCAAGGCAGAATATGTGTTCCTACTCGATCCTTGGTGGAATCCTGCCGTGGAGGCTCAAGCGATCGATCGTGCACACCGAATCGGACAGGAAAACAAAGTCATCATCTATAAATTCATCACACGTGGATCTGTCGAAGAAAAAATCATGGCGCTTCAAGATCGAAAGCTCGCTCTAGCAGGTGAATTGATCAGCAATGAGGAAAGCTTTATGAAAAGCTTGGACAATGATGATATTAGGACGCTTTTAGATTGAAAGATTTTAAGATTGGAAAATTGAAAGATTAGCGATGAAATGATTGTATGATTTTGCCAAAACCATCAACAGATCAGAATTAGCAATTTTAAAATTTTCCAATTTTTATCATTGTGATTTTCAACTCTCTACCCAGACTTGACAATTCTTAACCATTTTTTCTTGAAAGTTCTTAGCTATTGATGTGGATATTTTTCTAACTTAATTGAACACAGTACCACTACAATTTTCCTGCGCATGCCTAGAGCCAAGTCCGATAAAGATCGGAAAATCTTTGTGTTGGACACATCCGTGATCCTATACGCACACAACTCCATCATGAATTTTGCTGAGCACAATGTAGTGATTCCGATCACCGTGCTGGAGGAACTCGATCAGTTCAAAAAAGGGAACGACACCAAAAATTTTGAAGCCCGGGAATTTATCCGTCTGCTGGACAAACTGTCCGCAGATCATCGGATCGATGAGTGGACTCCCCTGAATGGAAAGACCAAAGGGGACTTCAAGGTGATGATGTATCATCCTGAAAATGAGAAAAATGCCAATGTGATTTTTGGGGAAGACAAAAACGACCACA
>CAYTXN010000490.1:0-2442 GCA_964441195.1 uncultured Limnohabitans sp. | reverse complement strand
TTTGGAAATAATGGAGCGGGATGACTGATGTGTTAAGAGTTAAGAGTTAAGGGTTGTCATTGTTGTCTTGGTTGTCTTGGTTGTACCCAAAACTCTCCTGAAATCTTTGCGTATCGGGAGGCTGGAGGTGAGGTAGAAAAGGCTACTTGTTGAATTGACTCATTGTTGAATTGACTTATCGATGAATTGATTAATTGTTGAGGTAATGAGTCACCCTGAGCGGAGTCGAAGTGTTGGATGACCGATGACCAATGTGTTAAGAGTTAAGGGTTTCACTCCCTTTGGATCTGTGTATTTGAACTAACTTCTTACATCTTACTGCTCACTACTGACTTCTAGTTTCTTGTGTCTTGGTTGGATTAGGGTACTTGGTACTTCGTACATGGTACATGGTGCATGGTACTCTTTACATCTCCTTCCCTTTCACGATCAAAAACCAGTCATTTTCGAGTTCGAGGTATCCGAAGTCGTAGCAGTAATGGTATTGATTCCCCTTTTTATTTTGGTAGACATGTGTAAAAAACTTGAAATTAAATCCTAGCCTCATCAGCCTCTCACGCGTGGTTTTAGAAAGTTCCTCCCCGCTGGGGATCAGGGTCTCTAAAATGTTCCTGTTTTTTTTGAGGGAATGGTTGATATTCCGGATTAGGTTGATGCTTTCAGCGTTTTGCTGGTTATTGTAGGTATTTCTACAACTATCGTCACAGAATTTTTTATCCACTCGGCCTTGGATCAGTTTTCCGCAGTGAAGGCAGCTTCTTTTTTCCTGAGTCATAGCTAAAAAGTTTGTGACAATTTACATGATTAGTTAAAGAAACCCAAACTTGATTATATTGGCTTTCTGGCAACTAAGCGGATTACAGCTGACTCTCCAGAGTGATACAAACCTTCATCAAGCCTAACAATTTCTTCGGTAAGTGTAAAAAATTCCAAGTCGCTAAAGTCTTCCTCTAATTCCTCCTTTGAAAAAAGCATCGCTTCATCTTTTGGACCACCTGCCTTTTCATTGACTGAATTGAATTTGATCTGTTCTTTGGAAAAACCTTCCAATATCAAAACTCCTCCTGGCTTTAGATATTGAATTAGCTTATGAAAATACGCTTTTCTTTTTTCCGCAGGAAAATGAGCAAAAATCAAAACTAAAAGCTCAAAAGATTCCTTTTCAGCCTCAAAATCCTCTACCGAAACCACTTTGTAGCTTATTTTCAAGTTTTGACTTTCCGCTAGTTTGATGGCCTTTGCCTTTCCTGCTTCACTAATGTCAAAAGCTGAGACTTTCCATCCCAGTTTTGCAGCAAACACGGCATTCCGCCCTTCGCCTTCTGCAGGAAAAAGAGCCCGAGCAGGACTTAATTTTCCAATTTCTTGGGCGAAAAATTGATTTGGTTCTGTGCCATATGCAAAGTCTCTTTCACTGTATCGGGCATTCCAGAAATCTTTCATCGTGTTTGATTTGTCTTTCAAAGTCAAACTAGAAGACAAAAGTTTCCATCAGATAATCAAATTATGAAAATTGAAAAACTTTGTCTTAATCCTTAAATTATGAAAAATTCCATTCTATGAACCCCTATACCATCCTCGGCGCAAATGGAAACATTGCCAAAGTGATTTCTCAAGAACTAGGAAGTAAAAACCTACTAGTGAGACAAGTAAGTCGTAACCCAAAACTGGTTAACCCATCTGATGAATTGATTGCAGCAGATTTGACCGATGCGATTCAAGTCATGAATGCTGTTAGTGGTTCGACAATCGTTTTTCTATGTGCTGGCATCAAATATTCGGTCGCAGACTGGAAGCGGGATTGGCCCAAAATCATGCGAAACACCTTAGACGCATGTATCGCAACGGGTTCTAAACTGGTCTTTTTTGACAACATGTATGCCCTTGACCCCAGCCATATTGGCCATCTCACGGAAGAGACTCCCATGAACCCAAAAAGTGAGAAGGGTAAGGTTCGGAAGCAAATTTTGGAAATGCTCTGGTCGGAGGTGAAATCCGGAAGATTGACGGCAATGGTAACGAGAGCTGCTGATTTTTATGGTCCAGATGCTAGCAATAGCTTTTTACACGAATTAGTCATCAATAAAATGAAAGCAGGAAAGTCCCCTCAGTGGCTATATGCCGGAGATAAGAGGCATTCATTTACTTATATCCCAGATGCAGGAAAAGCGACTGCATTTCTTGCCCTGCAATCAGATTCTTGGAATCAAACATGGAATTTACCCACTGATGCAAGCTATCCCAGTGGTCGAGAAATCACTGCGATCTTGAATAAACACCTTGGAATAAGCAAAAAACTTCAAGTTATGCCTGGCTGGTTAGTGTCCATCTTAGGAATTTTTATCCCCGTGCTTAAAGAGGTTAAAGAACTTAGCTATCAGTCATCAGAGGATTACCGATTGGATTCTTCGAAAATTGAGCACGTATATGGTCTAAAGCCAA
>CAYTXN010000489.1:0-2444 GCA_964441195.1 uncultured Limnohabitans sp. | reverse complement strand
TCGTGACCATGGAGGAACTGGAGGCCAAAGAAGAAGTGGCATCAATGTACTTACGTTTAGTGCCAGTCTATGCTGCCCTGAATATGCCAGATAGCGCTCAGTTTTATACTGACTTATATATCGATTATCGAAATTCACTTACTGAAGATCAAATCGAAGAACTCACCACTGAACTTCAAACCAAATACGAAACCGAGAAAAAGGATCAGGAAATCGCTCAACAACAACTGGCCATTAGAAATACAAATATCCTGCTTTTTGGTTCCTTGATACTTGCACTGGCATTAGGAATTGTCGGGTATCTACTGTACAATCAGCAAAAACTCAAAAATCGTCAACTTCAGCAAGAAGGAGATTTGAAGGCCGCTTTGGCACAGATCGAAACCCAAAATAAGCTCCAAGAGCAGCGAATGCTGATATCACGAGATCTGCATGACAACATTGGCGCACAATTGACTTTCATCATTTCAGCGATTGAAAACCTCAAATTTTTCGAGCCTATACAAGAGCAGCTGACTCAGCGCTATGATACCATTGCCAATTTCACTAAACAAACTATCACGGAACTTCGGGATACCATTTGGGCGATGAATAGTGGTTCAATTACTTGGGAGGATCTTTCTTCTCGGATTCGAGATTATATACAAAAGGCTGGTGTATCAGCGTCTCAAATCACTTTCGATTATGAAATCAATGATAGAATTGATAAATCAATAAGCATTCCATCAGCAGCAAGTATCCAAGTCCTGCGTGTGGTGCAGGAAGCAGTGCAAAATGCAATAAAGTATTCAGAAGCTAATCGTGTAGAAATCAAGATTGACTCGACCGGAAAAGAAGTGCTGGTAAATATCCACGACAATGGAAAAGGATTTGATGAATCTGAAATTACCCCAGGGAATGGGCTCTACAACATGCGAAAAAGAGCTGAGGAACTAGGAGGAAGTCTTGAAATTCATTCTGAAACTGCTTCAGGGACTTCCATTTTATTGGTTTGGCCATGGAATTCTTTTGCATAAACAGTGGTTTTGGCCAATTCCGTTTAGAATGTCAATCTCGTTCGTGGTTTAGCTAAATTTCTTTCAAAAAAGTAGGCCGTTTGTCGTATTTTTTTTGAGGTTTTTCGCCTGTAGATTTGAAAAAATCAGGGTCAAACTATGCTGGCATTAAGTGTTGAAAATGGAGTTTTTGGGATACTTGCCATTTTGGTAGTGGGAAGCTTGATTTTGCTACACTATTTGCTTTTTAAAGAATATGCTCGCCAGGAAAAAATACAGAATCAACGGCTCAAAGACTTTCAGAAACTGGTGAATCTGGAAATCCACCGATCTCAATCACTTTCTAATTCAGTTTACCAACTGCAGGAGATAAAAGATAAAACCGATGAAAAGCTGGAGGTCATCAAAATTCAAATTAAGGCTATTGACAGTTTCTTCCCAAAATCTCCACTCAGTGAGTAAGTCTTGAAAATTTTGCAGCCTTTTTTTTGTTAAAAAGCTGCATTTCAATTTTTGTTCTGATTTGATTAATACAACAAAATTGAGTTTACAGATTTTTTAGTCTTAATAAAATGAGAACCGGACTTTCGCATGGATCTTGGCTGCCTTTTTGCCAATCAGTCAAAGTACAATCTCCAATTCTCCATTCTATGAAGCATTTCCTGCTTATTCTTTTCATTTCCTTGTGTTCGGGGTTTTCAGCACATGCTCAATTCGCGGAGAACCATAGCTTATATCTTGGAGTGGGGCCCACTGTGGGGAATTACTCAGGACTTGATATCAACTTTAATTATGCATTTCAAAGAAGTTGGTCAGCTCAAATCGGAATAAAGACCGGTGTTAGAGGAGCTAAAAACAAGCCTGATGATTTCTCTGGTGGAATTTTAGGAGTACTCTCCAGAGGACTGACCAATCCTAAAGATGAGATTATAAGCTATCAATTTTTAGGAGGGAAGATGATCCTGTTGGACGGAGAAGAAGGACGATTTCGATTAAATCTGTTGACAGGTCCTTCTATCAACAAATTTAGAAACTCGGTCAATTTTCAACCCAGTACTGAAAATGGGGTAATCCTGGGTACCTACACTTTTGAAACAGAAAAGGACTCAGGTATAGGATGGATGGTAAAACCGACTTTGGAAATCCCCCTTGGCAAAGTGGTAGGATTTGGATTCAGCCCCTACGCTAACTTTAATTCTAAGAATATGGCATTTGGATTTGATATCCAATTATTAATCGGAATTCTTCAGCCATCCAGCCAATCCAATTATAGATATTAGAATATTATGATTATCCGCAATCTTACCCGTAGGTCTGATTATCCCAAATCGTAGCGGATAATCGTCCACAGACGACGGTCGACGGTCCACAGCATGTTCTAAGGAACTTCAAAAGAAATTTAATAGGGTTACTGGTAAGAAAGCGGATATACACATAGAATATTTATTA
>CAYTXN010000488.1:0-2465 GCA_964441195.1 uncultured Limnohabitans sp. | reverse complement strand
CTGATTTTGGATGGATTTTAAAAATGGCGCTCCGGGATTTCCGGAAGAACCTTTCCCGTCTGTTGCTTTTTGTTTCCTCAATCGTGGTAGGAATCGCAGCATTGGTAGCGATCAGTAGTTTTGGTGAGAATCTCACAAAAGATATAGACAATCAAGCTCAGGAGCTTTTGGGGGCCGATTTGGTTTTGGAAAATAACAAACCTATCGGTGACCAACAGATTGATTCATTAGCCATCGAAATGGCTTCCGAGATCAATTTTGCGTCAATGGTTGCATTTCCAAGTTCCGGAGACAGTCGCTTGACTCAGGTCAGAGCTTTGGAAGGTAATTTCCCTTTCTATGGAAAGTTGGAAACGATACCGGTAGACGGTGAGTCCGATTTTCGCAACGGAGGCAAAAAAGCGTTGGTTGAAAAAACGCTGATGGCTCAGTTTAATGCTGAAGTTGGAGATTCGATTAAAGTGGGTGCCGTTACTTTTCAGATTGTTGGTGAACTTCAAAAAGTTCCCGGACAAACTGGAATCACGGCTACAGTCGCCCCAGCAGTTTATATCCCAATGGCATATTTGGAAGAGACTGGTTTGGTGCAATACGGAAGTAGAGTAGAGTACAATAGATACTTACAATTCAATGCTGGTACAGATGTCGAAGAGTTGATCAAGCCCTATGAAGAAGCCTGGGAACTGGAGCGAGTCGATGCGGACACTGTCGAAGATCGGAAGCGATCTACAGGTCGATCCTTCGCTAATCTTTCCAACTTTCTCAGTCTAGTTGCATTTATTGCTTTGCTTTTGGGTTGTGTTGGTGTAGCCTCGGCAGTCAATGTTTTTGTTAAAGAAAAACTTGCATCAGTAGCTGTTTTGAGATGTCTTGGGGTTTCCTCTCGAGATGTCTTGCTGATTTATTTGGTTGAAATCGTATTTATGGGCCTCGTCGGGGCGATAATTGGATCAGCACTAGGGACACTACTTCAGTTTGTTTTACCGGCAGTTTTCTCAGACTTTTTACCGGTAGAAGTCAATGTTGGAATTTCCTGGATTTCAGTAGGATTTGGAATCATTACCGGACTCTTCGTTTCGATACTATTTGCGCTTTTACCATTGCTGAAGGTGAGAAATGTGTCGCCTATGGCTACACTTAGACCTGAAACAGCGGATTCGACCTTGATGAAAGATCCGCTTAGGTGGCTGGTAATCGTTGGGATTTTGGTATTTATCTGGGGATTCAGCTTCTACCTTTTGAATGATTGGAAACTTGCTTTTGGCTTTACAGGATTCGTGTTGGTGGCTTTTGGCGCACTTTGGGGTGTCGGGCAGTTTATCATGTGGGCAGTTAGAAAGTTCCTGCCGATTTCACTGGAATATACCTGGAGACAGGCCTTAGCTAATCTTTATCGACCAAATAACCAGACCATTTCCCTGATTGCCACAATCGGATTAGGTACAGCAATGATTGCCACTCTTTTTTTCCTTCAAAATCAACTGCTGGAAGAAGCCAAATTTGCGGACAAAGAAGATCAGCCGAATATGTTGATGTTTGACATTCAAACTGCGCAATTGGAAGAGGTGAAAGCAAAAATAACTGGAAGAAATCTCCCGATAATGCAGGACGTGGCAATCGTAACGATGCAACTCAACACAATCAATGGAATTGATAAAAAAGCCAATGAAGAGTTGGAAGATGATAAAAGATATTCCAGGTGGTTATACAACAGAGAATTCCGTGTCACTTATCGGGATACCTTGATAGCCTCAGAGACTGTCACATCTGGAGAAATAATTCCACTTGGAGCTAGAGGCGACAGTATTTTTGTCTCTTTGGAAAAAGGATTTGGTGAAGGCAATGGAATGAAAATCGGAGATGAAATTGAGTTCAATGTCCAAGGAAGACCGATCAAAACCTATATCGGAAGTTTCCGCGATGTAAAGTTCAATCAGGTATCGACAAATTTTCTGGTCTTGTTTCCAACTGGAGTGCTTGAGCAAGCTCCGAAATTCCATGTGATTATTACTAAGACCAAAAACGACCGGGAAGCTGCAGATGTGCAGTCCGAGATCGTTCGAGCTTTCCCGAATATCTCCATCATCAATCTCGGGACGATCGTCGAAACTTTGGAGGATATTTTAGGCAAAATTAGCTTTGTGATTCAATTTATGGCCTTTTTCTCAATTGCTACAGGGATTCTGGTGCTAATTAGTTCGCTGATCATTAGCAAATATCAACGCATGCGAGAGAGTATTTTGCTGAGAACGCTCGGTGCGAGTTCGGCAATTGTGACTAAAATCAACACTTTGGAATACTTCTTCCTCGGTAGTTTGGCTTCACTTTCAGGCATTCTATTGTCATTCTTAGCCACTTTCCTTTTGGGACAGTTTGTCTTTGAAATGAACTTCAGCCTGGCTTGGAAAGAAGGTTTGGTGATGTATTTGGCGATTACTGGATTGACTATTGTACTTGGCTGGCTA
>CAYTXN010000487.1:1193-2469 GCA_964441195.1 uncultured Limnohabitans sp. | reverse complement strand
GTTATCAAGCCAGCGCAAAGCGGGATTTTGATTTGCTCCACACCGATTTGGATTTAGCTTTTGATTGGAAAAGACAAGCCGTAATCGGAAAAGCGAAGCTGAAATTGATGCCCTATTTCTATTCACAGAAAGAATTGATTTTGGATGCCAAAGACTTTGAAGTTGGGGCAATTTATCTTTTGGAAGGAGAAAACCAGAATAAATTGAATTATCGCTACGATGAAAAACAGCTCAAAATTTACCTTCCTGAATTATTTACATCGAAAGACACAATTGAGGTTGAAATTAATTATACCGCTTTTCCTGAGCGGAACTCAGGTTCAGGAAGTGAAGCCATTACAGACAACAAAGGCTTGTATTTCATCGACCCTTTGGATACAATTCCGAATAAACCAAGCATGATTTGGACTCAAGGCGAGACCGAACACAACAGCAAATGGTTCCCAACGATTGACAAACCAAACGAACGTCATACACATCTTTTCAAACTGACTGTGCCTGATTCCATGGTCTCCATTAGCAACGGAGAATTGATCAAGCAGGAACAACTTGGGAATGGACTTCGAAAAGATTATTGGGAGATGAAATTGCCGCATGCACCGTATTTAGCGGCCATTGCAATCGGTGATTTTGGAAAAGTGGAGGCGAAATGGAGAGATATCCCGCTTGGATATTATGTGGAAAAAGGCTTCGAAAAAGGTGCTGCAAGAGTCTTTGAAAACACACCGGAAATGATCGGCTTTTTCGAAGAAAGGCTTGGTGTAAACTATCCTTGGCCAAAGTATGATCAGATTGTGGTGAGTGATTTTGTGTCCGGTGCGATGGAAAATACCACAGCGTCTATTTTCTATGAAGATTTGAGATTGGATGAGCGGGAGGCGATCGATTCGGAGTGGGACTACATCATTGCGCACGAGCTTTTTCACCAGTGGTTTGGGGACTTTGTGACTACAGAATCCTGGGCCAATCTGACTTTAAATGAAGCCTTTGCCAACTACAGTGAATACCTCTGGAATGAGCATAAGTACGGAAGTGACCAAGCAGCACTGAAATTAGTGACCGAAATGGAGGGCTATTTTGCCGAATCAGAAACCAAGCAAGTTGACTTGATTCGATTTGATTATGTGAATTCTGAGGACATGTTTGATTCGCATAGCTACAACAAGGGCGGAGTTATTCTTCATATGCTGCGAAAGCATCTGGGAGATGCTGCTTTTTTCCAAGGACTGAATCTTTACTTGACAAAACATGCATTCCAATCTGTAGAGGTTCATGA
>CAYTXN010000487.1:0-1093 GCA_964441195.1 uncultured Limnohabitans sp. | reverse complement strand
ATGACTCAAGCTTTCCAACAGTTTGCATTGGAAAATGGGGCACCTGTCACGCAGGTTTATTTGGATGAAGGTAAAAATCTCCTGGCTCGAAGAACTCAGGAAATGAGTGCCGATCAATTTGCTGTTCAATTCAAAGAGTCAACCCTAGGTGTTGCCCGATATGAAGCTTTGGATAGTTTGGCAGCTCGAGAAGCTAAGGATCAATTGCTGGAGATTTTGCCTTTGGCATTAAAAGACTCTTTTTGGTCCGTTCGTGAGAATGCCTTGGGCTTCCTGCAGAATGATTCGGAGAGGAAGGTGCAGGTGGCTGGCTTGGAAGAAATAGTTTATAACCTGGCGGAAAAAGATCCAAAAAATTCAGTCAAGGCTGCTGCCATTGACCTTTTGGCGTCTTGGGATCCAGATAAATATCAAACCACATTTCTCCGATTTGCAAATGATTCATCCTATTTAATTGCAAGTTCGGCCTTGATGGGATTGGTAGCTGCCGATGAAAGCCCAGTTGACTCAAGCGTGATTGAACGATTTGCTACTGACACGAATTTCAGAATAACTATTCCAGTAGCTGAATATTACCTTCAGCAAGGTGTGAAGGGAAAAGGTCGATGGTTTCTGGATAAATTGAATCAACTGTCAAATGAAGGGCTATATTATTATTTTGGGTACTTCAGTGAGTACTTCACCCGATTTCCTGAAGAGGGAAAGAATCAGGCTGTCACCGAACTTTTGACCCAGATGGAGAAAAATTCAAAAAGTTATCTGCGGCGAGGAGCCTTCCTTGCGCTCTTGAGTTTTGCAGATGATGAAGAAGTCATCCGGGAAATAAATGTCTTGGCAGCCAAAGAAACGGACCAAGATCTCAAAAACTACTACAATTATTTTCTGGAAACCCTCAACTGAAAAAATTAAACGGTTGATTTTTAAAACATTGAATTAATAGATGGGAAAAAGTTATCAAATTTAGGATGCATCCTTTGATACTTTGACAAAAGGCTATAATTTTGCCATCCGTTAAGATAGGTAGGAGTAAAATCTGATAGATTTTAGCGCAGTTGGGGGAATACCAAAGCGGCCAACTGGGACGGACTGTAAA
>CAYTXN010000486.1:0-2486 GCA_964441195.1 uncultured Limnohabitans sp. | reverse complement strand
AATCACATGAATAGGAAGCATTTTCAGCTTTTTCATTTCTTGATTTTGACCTTTATTGCCTTTGCTCTGAAGGGCTGCCAAGAATTCATCCATGATAGTTTTGATACTTTTCAAGGGGAAATAGTTGATAGTGAAGGGGTGCCGATATCAAATCTGGAGCTTAGTCTCTATTCGGATAATTCATTCTTTTTTAATTTTCCATTTCAGGGTTCGACACCGATTTATACACTCAAGACCAATTCTCATGGGGAGTTCAGAATGGTGTTGCCATCCAAATTTATGGATGACTCATATTTCTTAGTGCCTTCCTCGTCGATATTTATTTTTGAGTTAGAGCAATTTGATACACTAGTTACTCAGCCTTACCTAATTCTTCAAGGCTCACTTAGAGACACAAATGGAGTTATTGATTTGGGTAGTTTAACTGTAGTCAACAATGAATAAGTTGATTGCAGGGCTCTTTTTCTTTGTTTTTTTGACTAGTGAAAGGGGGTATTCCCAAGAATTTACTCCTATCAACAGATTGGAAAAAGGAAAATTCTTTACTGATTTTAGTGTTATGGGGCAAGGAAGAAATTTTGAACCTGGAACCTTTCTTGGCGATGCTTATCAGATGTCATTGGGGTATCGATTAGCTATCAACATAGGCATATCTGGATATCCTGGAATGGGATGGTATGGAGGAGGTCAATCGGCAACTATCCTCGAAAATCAATTTTTGGGTGGTTTGTTTGATAAGGCGAGGATAAGAAATGGTGGAATTTTTATTTTTCACTCCATCCCTGTTGGAAATAGATTAGTCATTCAACCCGAACTAGGATTTGGAATTCTTAGGGTAATTCAGGGTATTTCCCCTTCCAGATTTATCTTAAATTATGAACACTATTTTGGTAAGGCTGGCTTTCAATATCCTGTGGTTGAGATATCTCCGGATTTTATCCTGAGTCTGACCTTAGGTGCTAGTTATGGGATTTACAATGGCAAAAATATAGTGATCAACGATCAGGATAGAAATTATATTCGACGGTCCTCGGATTTCCAAATTCATTCAGGCATTCTCATTAAAATTCATTAAATCCTTTTTGGACAAAAGTTAATAAGTGATTCAAGGAAGGAAGTTTTTTCCTAAAATTTGTTTCGACTTTCAGGATAAAGGCAGTCTGAAGACTGCATCATTGTAGGCTCCAAGCCCGCCTGCATCGGGCAGGTTTGAAAACTTGAACCATTCATACAAATTCTATTTTTTCAAACTTTCCAGCACCAACCTCACCAACTCCGCTTTGTCTCCGTTTGGAATCCATCGAGCGACGATGACTAAGTCATTTTCTTGATCCACATAGATCATATTCGTTCCCGCTCCGATATGCATAAAAGATGTTTTTGGGGCAGCGGGAGCAAGCTTTAGATCATGATTCAGAAAGTAATTCATAAAACCATAATCCGGTTGGGCTGGGGTAGGAGTTCTTGACTTTTCAATCCAAGAAGTAGCTATCAATTGTTTCCCATTCCAATTCCCATTTCTCAAAGTCAGGTAACCAAATCTGGCCTGATCCCAAGCCGATAGCATCATACCGCCTCCCCAGTGTGAGCCTCCGCTGATGGATTGCATGATTTGTCCGTCAAGGATGACAAAGGAGTTTTCATACCCCGTCCATCTCCAAGTGTCTGAAGCACCGATTGGATCCATGATTTTGTCCTTCAGGACTACGGGAAGAGGCTTTCTCCAGACGTTCAACAAGGCCAAAGCCAAGACATTGACTCGGGTGTCGTTATACTCGTATGCGGCGCCGGGGGCATTTCGTGGACGAGTTCTCCATTCATTTGCAGTTCCACTTGGTCGATCCGCCCAGTCAGGCTTGCCCCAAAGGCTTCCTTCCCAATCCGAAGTTTGACGCAAAAGATCATCCCAACGAATCTTTCGATTATGCTCCGTATCAAATAGCTCAAATACATCTTCTTCATTCAAATGATCAGCTTTATTCATCATCGATCGAATCGGGTCATAAGGGTAAATCGGCGCCATATAAGGGTAAACAAAGTCTTTTTCATCCTTGATCAATCCTTCTGCTATTGCCAAGCCTGCAGTAGTGGAGAGGAAACTTTTTGCGACGCTGAAAGTCAAATCCACTCGCTCAGGTTCGCCCCATTGTCCTACCACGTAACCCTTGTAAATAATCAATCCCGTAGCAGGACCCCTTAATTTCATGGGACCGACAGGATATCCGAAGGGCTCCCGCCCAAATGCACTTTCATAGTGGGCGATTTTCAGATTGGGGTTTTGCTCGCTTTCATGAGTTTCTGCAAACTCTATCGCCAGTTTAATTTTGGCTGCATCAAGGCCTAGTTCTGTTGGATTTTTTGATTCCCAGTTATTTTTCTCAGGAAAATAAGTCTGGGCAAACAAGGAAATAGTTGAAAAGCTGAAGAGTGTGAGGAAGAGTGACTTTTTCATGAATAAAGGATTTGATGCGATTTTAAGGAATTTC
>CAYTXN010000485.1:0-2488 GCA_964441195.1 uncultured Limnohabitans sp. | reverse complement strand
ATGAAATGCCCATGAGAAAAGGTTCTCACACAGGGGAATGATTATTTTGGGCATTCCATATGGCCTCTAAAAAACAAATTATAATCATATGAAACTCTTTGAACTGATCGGCAATACGCCTTTGGTGGAATTAGAATCTATTCCAACAAATCCTAAGGTGAAGATTTTTTGCAAAATGGAAGGACAAAATCCAGGCGGAAGCGTAAAGGATCGTGCTGCTTACAATATGCTCCGATCAGCTTTGGATCGAGGAGAAATTAAAACCGGTGATAAGCTTGTAGAAGCTACCAGCGGAAATACTGGAATCGCCTTGGCGATGGTGGCAAAAGTTCTCGGATTGGATATGACCTTGATCATGCCTGATAATTCCACCAAGGAGCGGGTACTTTCCATGGAAGCTTACGGAGCGAAAGTTATCCTGACTCCTGCTGCGCAGACTATCGAATATTCTAGGGTCCTTGCTGAGAAGATGCGGGATGAGGAAGGTTATTTTATGCTTAATCAATTTGGGAATCCAGACAATTATTTGGCCCATTATAAGACTACAGGACCTGAAATCTGGAATGATACCGCTGGAAAAGTCACCCACTTTGTCTCTGCGATGGGTACGACGGGGACGATCATGGGAGTTTCCAGATATTTAAAAGAGAAAAACACCGACATCCAGATCGTGGGAACCCAACCCACTGACGGTTCCAGCATTCCCGGAATCCGACGCTGGTCCCCAGAGTTTTTACCTGCCATTTTTGAGCCTGTTCGGGTAGACCGGGTGATTGATGTCAGTCAGCAGCAAGCCACTGATATGACGAGGAGAATGGCCAAGGAAGAAGGAATCCTTGCAGGGATGAGCAGTGGGGGAGCACTTTATGCCGCTATAGAGCTTTCCAAAGAACTCGAGGAAGGTCTGATCGTCTGCATTACTTGCGACCGAGGTGATCGATATTTGAGTTCGGATTTGTTTGGGTGAGAAAATTACAAAAGCCCTATAAAACCTTCAAAATTAGATTTGCTAATTAATTTGGTTTCGTTTTCAGGATATGCTTCAAGAAATGATAGCGGAAATTTAACTTTTTGCTCTTTCCATTTAAATTCAAAGGCTTTCAGAATTCCATTTTCCTCTTCGATGTAGTCAATTTCCGCCTTATCATGGGTACGCCAGAAAAAAGAATTGACATATCTTCTACCATAATGGTTATCCTTCATCCGTTCGGCGATGAGAAAATTTTCCCACAATGCTCCCTTATCCTGTCTCATTTCAGGGATTGAAAAATTGCTGATCAAGACATTTCTAATCCCTGTATCATAGAAATAATATTTCTTGCCCTTTTTTATTTCGTTTCTAAGGTTGCGGCTAAAGGCTGGAAGCTTGAATATCACAAAAGCTTTTTCCAATAAGTCTAGGTATTTCTCTACCGTGGCTGTGTCAATATTTCCTACAATTTGGGCGAGCTCATGATAGTTGACTTCGCTTCCAACTTGAAAAGCTAAAGCCCGCAATAGCTTTTCGACATGTGTAGGTTTTCTTATAAAATCCAACTGGAGAATATCCTTATAAAGATAACTTTGCGCTATTTCAATAAGCATCTTTTTTTCGTTTCCAGGATTCTTCACTACATCAGGATAAAAACCATATATAAGTCGGCTGTCCAAGAGTCTTTTAGCTTCAATCAAGCTCGAGTTTTCTGCGATTTCTTTGAAACTTAAAGGGAAAAGTTGGAATGTTATTTTTCTTCCTGTCAGCGGCTCGGAGGTTTTGTTTTGCAAATCAAAAGAAGAAGAACCTGTGGCGATGATTTGAATTTCTGGAAATGTGTCGTGAATAAGCTTTAGTTTTTTTCCAATATTGGGGATTTGCTGAGCCTCGTCAATTACAACAAGTTGGTTGTTTTGTCCAATAATCTGCCTCAATTGGGTGCTTGTCACAGCATTGGTTAAGGCTTCCAAAATATCAGCTTCATCTGCATTTAGCCAGCTGTGGTCTACTGTCAATTCCTTGACAACCTCTTTTAAAAGTGTAGTTTTTCCAACTTGCCTTGCTCCAATAATCAGAATTACTTTCCCTTTAAAACAGGAATTAATTATTTTTTCTTTCAATTGTCGGACAACCATTTTGCAAATAATTTTTACAAATATGGGTAATTTCCAATTCTAATCGAAAAATTAGGCCTAATTTTTCGATTACGATCTAAATAATGGGCCTAATTTTTCGATTACGATCTAAATATTAAGCCTAAATTTTCGGTTCAACGAATACTTTTAATTCAAAAAAACCGCTTCATCTTCTCCAAGCCCGTTTTCACTACATATTCTGCGTCCATGGCGTAATAAGTAGGGTTGAAAAGTTCGAGGGAGAGGATGATGGGTTTGCCTTTTGACTTCAAAGTATCGGCCAGTTCCTGCATCGGTGCGCCGCCGTCACCTGGGAAAACGCGATCCTTGTCCTGCTGCTCAGTTCTTGGAATTTCCTTGGGAAAATCATTCATGTGGA
>CAYTXN010000484.1:0-2492 GCA_964441195.1 uncultured Limnohabitans sp. | reverse complement strand
TGATAACTTCCCAGATTTTCTGAATCCATTCCTGCGATCATGACGTGAAAGCCCATTTCAGTCGCAATCTGGATAAGTTGTCGCATCATTTCAGTGCCCAGTCCTTTGGATTGGGCATTTTTGTTTAAGTAGATCGAGTGCTCGATGGTCTTATCGTAGCCAGGTTTGGCACGGAATCTACCAAAAGTCGCATAGCCTGTGATTTCGCCACCTATTTCTCCAACCAGAATAGGAAAGCCATCCTTTATTTTTTCTTCGAAAAGCTTCTCCACCTCAGCCAAAGTTTTGGGCTCGTAGTCGTAATTATGAGAAGTGTTTAGGATCGAGTCATTGATGATGTCCAGAATGGCTGGAGTATCACTTTTCTGGTAATTTCTGATTAAGAAAGACATTATTGAAACCGCTTGATTATTTTTTCGATTCCGGGTAGGTAAGCCGTGCCAAATAGATTCAAATGAACGAGTAAGGGATAGAGATTGTAAATTCCGATTCGGCTTTCGAAATCTGGTTCTAAAGGCAAGATGGATTCATAGGCATCATAAAATCGGGAATCAAAACCACCGAATAACCTCGAAAAGGCTAAATCCATTTCTCGATGACCATAGTAGATCGCAGGGTCTATCAAGCAAGGTTTTCCGTTCTGATCGCAAATCACATTCCCAGACCAAAGATCGCCGTGGAGTAAAGCCGGTTTCTCTTTTGGGAACAAAGAATCCATTTTGGAGTAGATAGTTTGGAATTTTTTCAAAAAATCAAGTGGAATCAACTTATCAAAATAGGCCATTCCCAACATGGGTTCGAGCCGCTGCTCGATAAAGAAATCAGACCAATTATCTCTCTGGTGGTTCTTTTGGTGCAGGGAAGCGATGTAGTTATCTGAGTCCAGTCCGAATGTGGAGCTATTGGTCAAATGCAGGTGAGCAAGCCCTAATCCCAAATCTTCCCAATAATCCAATTGTTGTCTAGATGAGGCGATAAATTCTGAGAGAAGGTAATTGTAATCTTCGATTCGACCATATCCGAAGGTCTGCGGGATCTTTAAAAAAGTAGCTTTTCGAAGCTTCTGAAGTCCCTCAGCTTCTTTGGCCAAAATGCTTCTTTCGTGATCAAAATTAAGCTTTAGAAAAAAAACTCCTTCGGAGGTTTCTAACTTTATCCCTTGATTGTGATTACCAGCGGCAATAAGGACAGCGGATTTTAGTTGAGCCAGTGGGCCCAAAGTTTCAGAAATTACCTGTTGGTAGATTTCATGCTGATCAAGCATAGATTTGATGCACTTCTTTGATTTTCACCAGAAAATCATCAATCGACTTATCCAGAATCTGATAGATTTCATCAAATCCTTCTTCTCCTCCATAATAAGGGTCTGGCACAGAAAGTCCTTGTTCCCCTCCTCCAAAATCCCGCATAAGGAAAATTTCTTTGTCAGGGAATTTGTATCGGTCTTTTAGGTTGTTCAGATTCCTCAGATTATTATCATCCATTGCAATGATGTAATCAAAATCCCGAAAATCTGTACGATTCACTTGTCTTCCACGATGGCTCATTTTCAACCCGTTTTTCTGAGCGCATTTGATTGATCGCTCATCGGGAAGCTCTCCAATGTGAAAATCTGAAGTGCCGGCACTGTCAGATTTGAATTGACGTCCTAATCCCATTGCCTGAATTTTATGATTGAAAATTGCCTCTGCTAGTGGGGAGCGGCAAATATTTCCTAAGCAAACGAATAGAACTTTAATCATGTTGATAAATCAACTTTTATGAAAGATTGGTTTTTTCAAAAAATGGTAGTCTTGAAATTACTTATTTTTAAGAGTAAATGCACAAGAGAATTTTCAAATTTTCAATTTTTTTATTTTGAATTAAAAACTTTCTTCCACATTTAAGTGAATGAGGTTTTGTAATTGAATGGCTACTTTTGAAGGATGAATTTGCTTTACCGCCTGTCTTTATTTTTGATTTCTGGAGTTTTATACTTGCTCAGCCCTTTTTTTGGCAAGTTGAATCATTTTTTGGAAGGTAGAAAGTCACTCTTCGAAAAGCTTGAAAATTTTCGTGAAACTTGTTCAAAACCTGTGGCTTGGTTTCATGTTGCATCGCTTGGTGAATACGAGCAGGCACGTCCTGTGATTGCGGCTCTAAAGTCAAGAAGACCTGATTTTGCAGTCTTGATTAGTTTTTTCAGCCCTTCAGGATACGATCACGTAGCGAAAAAGCCACAGCCGAATGTTGATTTCATTACCTATTTGCCACTCGATCGGAAAAGTTTGGCTGAGAATTTCGTTGAAAAATTGAAGCCAGAACTTGCTTTTTTTGTAAAATATGACCTATGGTTTCATCACATTCAGGCTTTGAAAAATAGGCAAATTCCGGTGTTTTTAATCGCTGCAAGTTTGAGAGAAGACCAAAGTTTTTTTGGAGTTTTTGGATCATTTTTTAGGAAAAATCTTTTCGCAATGGATTGGATTTTTACCCAAAATGAAAAAAGCCTG
>CAYTXN010000483.1:0-2494 GCA_964441195.1 uncultured Limnohabitans sp. | reverse complement strand
ATCAAATCCTGCAAAAATTCTTTTTTGATAGCCTATTTTGGCTAATTTGGTGAAAACTTAAAACCCATAGCAATTATGATAAAAGTCCTGGTTCCATACGATTTTTCTGAAACAGCCAAATATGCTCTAAATTTCGCAACCGGATTATCCACAAACTATCCAGGAATCGAAGTCACGGTATTGCATGTCATCGAAACTCCCATTGCTACAGGTATGGGGACTATGGGTGGCGGAATGGATTCCATTCCTGATTTTGAAAGTCAGGTTTATTTCATGGAGTTAATCAATACCCGAAAAAAACAGCTTAAAGAACTGGAAGAAAGTTATAAAGATTCGATTTTCGAACTAAAAACTAAACTGGTTTTAGGATCAGTATTTAAAGGAATTTCTGAATCAATTTCAGAGCAAAGTCCAGATTTGATCGTCATGGGTTCCAAAGGTGCTTCGGGATTAGAAGAAGTAATTGTAGGAAGCAATACGGAAAAAGTGGTTCGAACCGCAACTTGCCCAGTGGTAACAATCAAAGCGGAAACCGATGTGCTGAAAATGAAAAAAGTGGTTTTTGCTTCAAATTTCCGTGATTCTGATGATAAAGTCGCCAACCGAATCAAACGAATTCAAGCAGTATTTGATGCCCAGTTCTACTTTGTAGTGGTAAATACTCCCGGCAACTTTGAAACAACCAGGGAGTCGATTAATAGAATTCGAACCTTTGTTCAGAAACATCATTTCGAAAACATCAAAGCAGAAGTTTACAATTCACTTTCGGAGGAATCAGGAATTATCGAGTTTGCTGAAGATATCGATGCGGATTTGATCGCCATGACCACTCATGGCCGAACTGGCCTGCTTCACCTGATTACCGGAAGCATAGCCGAAGATGTGGTAAACCATTCAAAGAGGCCCGTGTGGACTTACAGAGTCAAATAATTTAAATATCAACTTCAAGGCCTACATTCGAATGTGGGCTTTTTCCATTTTAATATGAGCAAGAAAGGAAACGATTGGAAAAAACGTGATGGAGTCGTCTATTCCACTAGTGATTCTTTTGAATACAATCTTGGTGACGAAGATTCACAGGAATCACTTCCAGCTTCTCAACAGAAACTGAAAATTCTTCTTGATAAAAAATCCCGAGCCGGAAAGCAAGTAACCCTTGTCGAAGGATTTGTCGGATCTGAAGATGACCTGAAGGAGTTAGGAAAACTTCTGAAAAACAAATGCGGTGTAGGCGGATCTGCAAAAGACGGCGAAATCCTCATCCAAGGCGATCACCGAGATAAAGTTCTTCAAGTGCTTTTGGCCGCAGGATATGGCGCTAAAAAGTCAGGCGGTTGATCGTCACTGATTACATGAAATTTCAGGCAAAACTATACCCGGTTTTGCCTTTTTTGATTTATCAGGCTTTTCAAATCAAAAAACAAAAACCCTCTCCCCCTTCTATTTCGGAAAATTTGGTTTTGGGAAATGGGAATCGGAAAATCCTGATTCTTGGAGAATCCACTGCAGCCGGAGTTGGTGCCTCCTCCATAGAATCCACAATGGCAGGTCATTTCTTCAATCAGTTGGGAAATGAATTTCATCTAACCAATTTGGGTAAAAATGGACTGCGGGTTTCCGAGGTTTTGGCTCAATTCAGAGAAAGTCTGAACGAAGTTCAAGGCAAACTTGAGGGAGTATTTTTGTTTTTGGGAGCAAATGATTGTTTTCGATTGACTAATCCCAAAGAATATCGAACTGAATTGGTGGTCCTCATCCAGTTTTTAAAATCTAAGTTTTCTACGGAATGGATTTACTTGGCAGATATTCCCCCAGTCCAACTATTCCCGGCATTTCCTAAGCTTTTAAAATATTATTTGAACCAGCAAAGATCCTTCTTGCAAAAAGAAATGAAGCTAGTTTCCGAAAGCCATAAAGACATTCTTTTTGATCCAATCAATCTTGAAATCAATTCCGATTTTTTTGCCTCAGACAGAATCCACCCCTCAAATATTGGGTATCAAAAAATTGCGGAATTTGCAATTGAAGGTTTATTGAAAAATGGTCTCTTAAAGCTAAAATAAGCTAATTAGCCCTCGATTTCTACCAGCAGTTCAGCATACCAAGCTTCACCATATTTTCGAATCAGGGCGTCCTTGAGAAAGCGATAAAGCGGAACCTTGAGACTTTGACCCAATTGACAAGCCGGGTCACAGAGATGCCAACGGTCGTAATTCAAGGCATCAAATTCCTCATACTTAGTGACTCGGATCGGATACAGATGACAAGAAATCGGCTTTTTCCATGAGATTTTCCCATCCAGATATGCTTGTTCTATTCCGCATTTAAGGATTCCGCGTTCGTCATACCCTGCATAGGCGCATTCCCGATTGTCGCCGATGGTTGGCGTTCCTTTGTCTCCGTCTTTGTCGATAACCCAGACCCCTTGCTTTGCGATGGCTTGTCGCCCTTCCTCAGTGATGTAATCTTTGACGATTGGGTAGATATCTTCCAG
>CAYTXN010000482.1:0-2498 GCA_964441195.1 uncultured Limnohabitans sp. | reverse complement strand
CTTTCCAACAGAAACCTTCACCGCGTTTTCTGCCAAGTCTAAAATATCCTCATTGACCAAGGCATCATATAGCACTACTTCTGCTTTTTGAAGTGCTTTTACCGCTTTCAAAGTAAGTAATTCGGGATCACCCGGACCAGCTCCGATCAGCGTGACATGGGGTTTGTTTTTTAGTGAAGTATTCATAAATGATAGGTTTGAGATAGGCTTTGAAGTTGAACTTTGGTATTGATATTTTGAAGCGTTTGAATTCCCTCGGGATTCAATACGATCCGTTGATGAGGCTGGCTTTCGACAAATTGGCGAAGCTTCAGCTTTTCGTTCAAAATGGAGGTTTCAATGGATTTCAGATACAATTTCGGATAGATTCCAATGAGCGGATATTCGTTTTTCCCATCAGAAAGGAAAGTGATCTTGGAAGGGGATGCTTTGGATTTTTCGAGTAAAAAAGAAAGTACCTCCGTCGTGATTTTTGGAATATCACAACTCAGGATCATTACCAAATCAGTTGTTGAATGGCTCAATGCTGTAAAAATCCCACCCAATGGACCTTTGTCTTCAACCAAATCAGGAATCAATCCAGTTTGGAATTTATTATAGTCCGGATTTTTGGTAACCAAAATCGGATTTGAATCCAATGGGAAAACCGCCTCAAGAATCCATTCGACAAAAGCTTTCCCCTGGAACTGGACGAGTCCTTTTTCCTCCCCCATTCTGGAGCTTTTTCCTCCACAGAGTATATATGCCGAAAGTGTCGATTTCATTAGAATGATTGAGGTAGAATATTTTTCAGTCTATAAAGCACAAAATAATTCAGCTATAGTTGATCGGAATAAACTTGATTGGATCACCCATTTTCAACGCAGATGTACTTTCATCCACATAAACCAAAGCATTCGCCTCAGCAAAGGAACCTAAGGAATTGCAAGCCTGCTTTTCCATTACTTTAACGATACCATTATCTTCTTTAGCTGCAAGAAAAAGAGATTTTCCTTGAAGGTTTTGAATGTCCCCATCAAGCATTCCAGTTTTCAGATTAAGGTCAAAACCAGTCCCGGAAGTGATTTTCCGAAGTGTCGGAATTACATAAACCATCAGGCAAGTCACAAGAGATGCGGGATTTCCAGGCAAGGCAAAAACCAGGGTTTTATCCTTTTTACCAAACCATAAAGGTCGGGCTGGTTTTTGGTTGACTTTGTAAAAAAGCTCTTGGACTTCATTGATATCCAGACCCATTTTCACAAAATCATAGTCACCAACCGAAATACCACCAGAAATCAAGACGATGTCAGCGTCCAATGCTTTATGAATAGCTCGTGTTGTTGCTGCTTTTTCATCCTTGATATAAGAAATGGCTTCGATGGGAAATCCTTGTTCAGCAAGAATCGACTTAATGGCAATTCCGTTGGTTTCGTAAATGCCACCGGGCTTGAGTGGTGTCCCTGCGGACTGCAGTTCATTCCCGGTGACGATTACGGCAATTTTGGGTTTGTTAATAACTAAAACTTCATCCAATCCAAATCCGGCTAAAAAACTCAGTAGCATTGCCTGAATTTTTGTGCCCTTCTTTACGATCAATTCTCCTTCCTTCACCTGTTCGCCAATTGGTCTAACATTGGCAAAAGGCTTTGGCATCTTCTGAACCCGGATTGCGGATCCACACTTGTGAATATTCTCCTGAATCACTACTGTATCAGCCAAATCAGGAACTCTGGCACCTGTGAGAATTCGGATGGCTTGGTTATCAACCAAGTCGAATTCGTTAAAATCTCCTGCTTTGCTCTCTCCTACCAATTCGAAAGAATTCATCGCTCCATACTTAATTGCATATCCATCCATTGCAGATTGCCGGAATGGAGGAAAAGAAATTGGCGCATAAATGTCTTCTGCTAGGTAATAGCCCAATGAATGCGCTAGAGGCATCTTTTTAGGAGCTAAAGCTTCGGAATGTTGACTGATTATCGAAAGTGCGGTATATACTGATACCATTGGCTTTTTTGAAATGTAGCTAAAAATAAAAAATAATTACGTATTTATACTTATACACTACGTATTTATTTTCAAAAGAATAGCAAGGAAAGTTTTGTTTTGAACCTGTTTTGATCATTATCTCATGATCCTTTGATAGACTCCTTCTCCCCAAACTAAAAAGCAAGCAATAACTGGCCTATAATTAACCATTAAAAGCATGACATCAACAAGTGAAACTACTCCTTCATAAATGTAGATGTATTTAAATTTTATGATTATCCGCAATCTCAGCAGTAGGTCTAATTATCCCAATTTCGTAGAGGATAATTGTCCATAGACGACGGTCGACAGTCCACAGCACATTCTAATGAATATTAAACAATCTGATTATCCGCAATTCTGCCAGTAGTTAAGAAATATGCTTTAGAAGTTGCGGATAATCTTCCACAGTCGACGGTCCACAGCATGTTCTAAGGAACTTCAAACGAAATTTAATAGGGTTACTGGTAAGAAAGCGGATATACACA
>CAYTXN010000481.1:0-2498 GCA_964441195.1 uncultured Limnohabitans sp. | reverse complement strand
ATTTTTAATAAATTGGATAAACGTTTGACATTCAACAGAAAGGAGGCAAATGAAAAAGTCTCACAAAATCTCTGCAAAGCTACTTCCGATTTGGCTTTTGATGCCAATACCAATATTTGTCTTTACTCCAGATAGTAAAGTTTTTTTTAGTTTTATTAAAAATGAAATCCCCAGAATATGGACTGAAGAAGCTCTTAAGGACTGGGAACTTCCTAATTCAAACCCCGAGTTTACCGCCCAGCCAGTTTCAGAAGAGTTTTATTATGCACTTCCTGAGCGGGTAATTTATAAAACATACCCTGTTTACCATCCAGACTTTGAGCCCGAGGGATATTGGGATTGGTTGCATGAGCAGGAAGCTGAAATTGTCTTTGATCCAGGCAAATTGAATTCAGAGGAGGACTGGATTAAAGCCGGAGAATTGATTTTTGATTATCCCATAGATACTTTGGGAGCGGTCATAGGTGCTGAGCATGTCAGGGATCGTGAATTTTATTCCGCTACGAATATGCCCACCACTCCAGAAGGAGTAATGCCATTCGCACAATGGGTCGTAGCTGGCAAAGGCAAAGTCTACTTGGGAAATTTGTCCTGTGCAATGTGTCATACCCGTGTGATGGACGATGGGAGTTTACTCAAAGGAGCTCAAGGAAATTGGCCAGGCGACAAGGCTTTCGCTTATGCCTTGGAAAAAGACGGAGCTCCCGAAAAAGCAATCCAGAGTGTGACAACGGCATTGTTTGGAAGTCCATTTGCAAAAGGAGATCCTCATGGAAAGTTGATCGCAGCTGGAAAGGATTCAATTTTGGCAGCCTATCGAGCTGTACCTGAAGGAGCCTTTGGCAGACAGGGAACGAGCATACTTTTTCCTCCTCAAGCCCCAAATCTAATTGGTGTTAAAGATCGAAAATACTTAGATCATGGCGGACTTGCCCAGCATCGGTCGATCGAGGATATGATGCGCTATATTGCCATGAATCAAGCAATGGATTTTCTGAATTTCTACGGTGACTACAATCCTTTGGGATTGACTAAAGAAAGATTAAATAGCGGCAAACCCATTTTTTTTCCAGGTACTTATGATCGGCACTCGGATGAGCAGTTGCTCGCGATAGCTAAGTATTTGTATTCACTGACTCCACCTGTGAATCCTAATAAGCCCTCTGTGATAAGTGAAAAAGGGAAAATAATTTTTGCTCAAGAGGGCTGCGTGACTTGTCATACCCCACCATTATTTACCAATAATCAACTTACTCCGGCGGATGGATTTGAGATTCCGGAAGTGCATTATGATAAGTATGACATTTTTGACATCTCAATAGGCACTGACCCGGGCTACACGATGAGCACACGAAGAGGCACAGGCTATTACAAAGTACCATCACTTTTGGGATTGTGGTACCGAGGTCCTTTCTTCCATGACGCAACTTTGGCAAAGCTGGAGGACTTGTTTGACCCTGCAAGGTTAAGGGAAGATTATATCCCGACCGGTTTCAAACCTCACCATGTCAAAACCAAGGCGGTCAAGGGTCATGAATTTGGGTTGGATCTGGCCGAAGAAGATAAAACAGCTTTACTCGCTTACCTAAAGACACTCTGACGCTAAGCTCATGAAAGCATTTTTATCTCTTTTCTTTCTTCTGCTGGTTATTCAAACTGAAAATCCTGATCCTAAATTCACAGTAAAGTTTCAGATCAAAAATGCCGGAATTACTGTGGATGGGCAATTCAAGGAGGCCTCGTTTGATGTCCGATTTGATCCAAAAAACCTTAAAGACTCTTTTTTAAGAGGGAAAGTCAAACCATCCAGCATTGATACTGGAATCAGTCTTCGGGATCGGCATTTGCAGGGACGACAGTACTTTCAGACTGCAACTTATCCAGAGATCATTTTAGAATCCAAGCAGATTCAATCGAAAGGAAAAAATGAATACGAAGGAGTATTTGAGTTAACCATTAAGGACATTCGAAAAGAGATGCTAATTCCTTTCACAGCTTTCCAAAATGGGAATGGGAATCTGTTGAAAGCAAATTTTAGCCTTGATCGTCTTGATTTTGCGATTGGTGAAACAAGCTTAGTACTAAGCGACGAAGTGATGGTTTGGATAGAGTTTCAGGAAGTGAAATGAACGAAAGGAGAATTTTGTTCGCCTCTGTTTTTAGATTGGATATTTTAAAAGTGCTTCGAAGATGAAAGGGACTAAACCTCAATATTCTTCTTTTTTCAAAATCATGTCCTGGATTTTTCTAGGCTTGGTCTTTATCGGTTTTGCGCCAAGTTTTTACTTGAAATTTCTGGTGGAAGATCAGCCATTTTACCCAAAAGGACTTCCTATCCCATATATTCTTCACGGTTTGGTTCTTACCCTTTGGTATATTTTGTTGGTAATTCAAACCACCTTAATCCAAAACAGAAATCTCAACCTACATCGGAAAATGGGTATTTTTGGAGCTTTCTGGGCATTTGTAGTTTTGATTTCGACCTTTTGGGCAATCAG
>CAYTXN010000480.1:0-2514 GCA_964441195.1 uncultured Limnohabitans sp. | reverse complement strand
CAATTGAAGATATTCATCGAATCCAAGAATATTACCTCGGTTTTTCGGAGAGTTATGGATTTAAGCTTGTTGATCAAATATTTGAGAAAGAGTTATTAATCTCTTCACACCCAGAAATTGGAAGAATTGTTCCTAAGGTAAACAACAAGAATCTTAGAGAAATCATTTTTAAGAACTTTAGGATCATTTATGCAATATTTGATTCCCATAGAATCTCAGTTTTGACTGTACATGAAAGCTCAAGACCCTTGTCAAGTATTTCAATTTTTGATTGAATGAAGAACCTTAAAAACATTCATCCTGGCGAAATTCTGTTAGAAGAATTCTTAAAACCAATGAAAGTCTCCGCATATAGACTTGCCAAAGAAACTCATATTCATCAAACTCGCATCTCGGAAATCATTCTAGGAAAAAGAAGGATTACCGCAGATTCAGCCTTAAGGTTTTCCAAATTTTTTGGAACCACTCCAACTTTCTGGCTGGGACTACAGAACGATTTTGACTTGGAAGAAGAAAAAACTACAAAGCAGACAGCGATTGACTCAATCACTCTATTCGATTATAATCAGGCCTAAAAAGGCCTTTTTTTTATCCTAATTTGCGTTTGTGTTTTCAACTCAAGCCATCATGATTCTGGTCAACATGGACCTTTTCTTGATACTAAAATCTAGCTACTTGATACTTTCTTGCCTCTTGCTTCTAACATCTAGCTTCTAAAATGAATCCTACTCCCCTAGCCGAACGCATGCGTCCTACCCGATTGGAAGACTTGATCGGTCAGGAGCATCTATCCTCACCCAACTCTTTTCTTCACAAAGCTATCAAGTCGGGTAACGTGCCTTCATTGATCCTTTGGGGGCCTCCTGGGGTGGGAAAAACTACGATTGCAAACATCATCGCCAATGAGATCAAAGCACCATTCTACACCTTAAGCGCGATCAGTTCGGGGGTGAAAGATATCCGGGAAGTGATCGAAAAAGCGAAATTTCAAATGGGCGTGGTTCTTTTCATAGACGAGATCCACCGCTTCAACAAATCTCAGCAGGACGCACTTCTTGGTGCAGTGGAAAAGGGAACCATTCGCCTAATTGGAGCAACCACTGAAAATCCATCTTTTGAAATCAATGCGGCTTTGCTGTCCAGATGTCAGGTTTTTACCCTGAATGCTTTGGGAAAGCCTGAACTTGAGGCTATGATGCATCAGGCACTTGAAAAAGATGTCGATCTCAAGAAAATCACCGTCGAATTAAAAGAAATCGATGCCTTGCTTCGAATCTCAGGTGGTGATGGCAGAAAACTCCTCAACCTCCTTGAAATAGTCATTGACGGAATCAACGAAAACCCTTGCCAAATCACAGATCAAATCGTGATGGAAATCGCGCAGCAAAAAGTAGCGCTATATGACAAGTCAGGCGAGCAGCATTACGACATCATTTCGGCTTTTATCAAGTCAATTCGTGGTTCCGATCCAAATGCCGCAGTATACTGGCTTGCACGAATGATCGAAGGTGGCGAAGATGTCAAATTCATCGCACGACGATTAGTAATTCTTTCCTCAGAAGATATTGGCAATGCGAATCCAAATGCGCTGCTCTTGGCTACCAATTGCTTTGAAGCAGTGAAGATCATCGGCTATCCTGAGGCAAGAATCATCCTTTCCCAATGTGTGACCTATCTGGCGAGTTCACCAAAAAGCAATGCCTCCTACATGGCTATTAACCAAGCCCAAGCTTTGGTCCGCGAAAAAGGGGATCTATCCGTTCCACTTCATCTACGGAATGCTCCCACCAAGCTGATGAAGGACTTGAACTATGGGAAAGCCTATAAGTATTCCCATGACTTTCCGGGAAACTTTGTCGCTCAGGAGTTTTTGCCTGACGAAATCAAAGGCACCAAACTCTACGAACCCGGAGAAAACGCCAGGGAAAATGAGTTGAGGAAGTATTTGTCCGGGAAATGGAAAGGGAAGTATGGATACTGATTGAATTTTGATTTACGATGCACGATTTACGATGCAGTTCCTAATGGTTTTGATTAAACCAATGGACTTATGGCCAAATGAAACGATTTATTTCTAAAAAAAATCTGTAAAAATCTGCGTTTTTTTCTGGGTAAATCTGCGGGAAATCATTTTTATCTCAAGGAAACAAAAAAAATACCCCTCATTTTCAAACAATTGCAAACGAATCAAACATTTTATTTGCCTGTAAAAAATTAGAATCTACCTTTGCAATCCGTTTGATAAGCGACGGGAGTTTAGCTCAGCTGGTTCAGAGCATCTGCCTTACAAGCAGAGGGTCGGGGGTTCGAATCCCTCAACTCCCACTTTCAAGCTAATCGCAAGAGATTAGAGTTTAAATTTTCAGCACATCAAGAGTTTAGCGCAGCTGGTTCAGAACATCCCGATTACATTGGGAGAGTCGGAAATCGAATCCAACTCTATTGTGAATCAAGACATATTGGGAGTTTAGCTCAGCTGGTTCAGAGCATCTGCCTTACAAGCAGAGGGTCGGG
>CAYTXN010000479.1:1424-2528 GCA_964441195.1 uncultured Limnohabitans sp. | reverse complement strand
CCACGCTTTTCAGCTTCTTCACTGATCGTTTTGATCCATTCCAGCTGATGCTGCTTTGTTTTGGAGGCTAAATTGAAACCAATGCTGGATCCGCTCCAAGAAGTGGAATCCGAGTGATTCGCATCACCCGAATAGGTGTACACATTTCCGTCAATAGCCAAAAGCCAAAGTCCATCCACAGGCTCGACGAGGTAACTGGCGTCCGGAAGCATCCATCCTGATTTAGGATCCGGAAAAAGCCGGGTACGAATGGATGATTCCGCACTGACTTTATGAAAATCATACCCTTCGTAATCAAAAGGCATAAATGGATGTGTCCAAAAAAGATCTTGCGTACCAGGACTGAAACCAAATCCTTTCAGTTCCTCACAGATTTCAAAATATCCCCAGTTTTTGACTTGCGAACTCAACGCAATATTGTTTTGGACAGCTTTTTCAGGATCACTGGAAATAGCTTGCTTCTGTCCATTTTCTCCCATGAAATCGGATTTCCCGTCCGGCCCGCCAAATGGTGAAACCGGATCATGATTCCCCGTGGTGATGAAAAATCGCATTCCATACTGATCGGAATGCTCTTGCAGAATCTTTTTCAAAGCCAAAATATTCATCGGCTGACCGTCATCTGTGTAGTCACCGGGAAGTACGACTAGCTTGATTCCTCGCTTCCTCAAATCCTCCAGCGCAGCTAAAAGAGCAAAGTAATTTTCATTGAAAAGACGTGTAGAATTCAGCTGGCTTTCCATGGTGCGGATCGTCGCAAACTTCCCGTTTTTCGGATTGATGACACCTTGGAAATCATCCGACTGAAAGTCTCCATAGACATCTTGCAAATGGATGTCTGCCAGAAACGCAACCTTTCTTTCTAGTCCAGACTGAGCCAAAAGTGGCGCCTGAGGCCAGGAATACATGATCCCCGCACCTAGCAGTGCAGGAATAAGTTTGGAGTATTTCACTTTTGGTTTAAAATTGGATTAGAGCGCTCAAAGGTTTTACCGTCAAAACTCACAGAATATTCGGATGAAAAGAGGGTGGAAGGAATGTAGTAATCCGTGGAAATTACTTGAGCGCCTGAAGCTTTTGCTTTTTCAAATTTGCTATAGTCTC
>CAYTXN010000479.1:0-1324 GCA_964441195.1 uncultured Limnohabitans sp. | reverse complement strand
AGATCTTGAACGTGAAAAAGCTTGAGTCCGGGTTCCTGAAGTTCCTTTTTGGAATCAAAGTCAGTTCCTTCGGGAAGCATTGCCAGCGCCTTTGGATTGGAATATTTTCCTCCCACCGGATCATGAAAGACATCCAATTCCAGATTTCGAAGTCCCAGATCCAATTGTTCCGAAAGTGGTAAGTGCACGTATTCCAAACTTTGCGCAGCAGCTGGATTTATTTTTTTCAAGTAATCCAAAATGGGTGCAGGCATCGCACTTTTGTAACTGTTGTGACTGCCTATGACCTGTGTTTCATTGAGTTTTTGCCCAAATGAAACTCCTGAAAAGCACAGTAGAAATACGGGTAGAAAAAGGATTTTAGAGTAGTTCATGGTTTTTGTTTGTCAACCGGAAAGATGGTGGATTGAAGCCGGGTTTAATTTAATTCAAAGTCAAGTTTGTGTTACCGTTTTTGGGATGTTTCCTGCTTTTTATCCTTTTGTTAAGTCATCGGAAAAGCGGGGCGTAAGTCCGGATATTTGAACTTTCACTCTTATTTTTGAGAATGAAGAATTTGAAAAGAGCCTTATTTGCACTTGTACTTTTATGCCCTGTTCTGCTTTTTGCCCAGCAGGATTTCAAACTCCATTCGCATAATGACTATTTGAGAAATGTGCCCTTTTGGGAAGCATTTGGAGCTGGCGCGGCTTCGATTGAAGTCGATGTAATCCTCCAAAATGGTAATTTGATGGTTGCGCATGAGACCGAAACCATCAAACCTGAATGGACCCTTCGAACACTTTATTTTGAACCCATAAAAAAGGCTGTTGAATTGGGGATGATCGATAATTTTGATTTTCATCTACTAATAGACAGTAAAACAGAAGGCTACAGCACACTGGAAGCAATTGTAAAAGATGCAGCCGATTTTGAGGAAATCCTCTTTTCTAGACAAAATCCCTCAGGCTTGAAATTGATCATTTCCGGCAATCGTCCCAAGCCTGAAGACTATAAAAATTATCCGGAGTGGGTGCTTTTTGACTACCAAAGCAAAAATCTGACTGCAAACTTGCCTTGGGAAAAGATCGGAATGGTGAGTTTGAGCTTCAGGCAATTCTCTGTTTGGAATGGAAAAGGAAGAATCGTTGAATCAGAAAGGGTGAAATTGGAGCAGTTTATTGGGTTGGTTCATTCCTTCCAAAAGCCGGTGAGATTTTGGGCTTCTCCCGATAGTAAGTCTGCCTGGAAGGCATTCTATGATATGGGTGTGGACTTCATCAACACAGATCAGCCTGCAATCGCACAAAGTTACCTGAGTACCTTAAGCCGAAATGTCTATTCA
>CAYTXN010000478.1:0-2532 GCA_964441195.1 uncultured Limnohabitans sp. | reverse complement strand
TGCTGATCGAAACAGACGACCAAACCCTCACCAAGCGGGTATATGTGAAATACACTTACTAATACTTAAATAAAAAGCCACCAAATAGGTGGCTTTCTTCATTTTGAGGATAAACTTTTCACTAATTGCTTTCCTTGATATAGCCCCATCCCTGCTGTTGTTTCTGGATGATTTCCAGGATTCCATCCGGGACAATGATTACACCTGAAATCAACTGATCGTCGGTGACATTCTTTCTTTTCATCGTTTGTTCACATATCGCAAAAGCGACATTTTTATTGGAAGTCAGCGATTTTATCTCCTCTAAAACAGAAGATTTTTCATTGTGGACCATATTGATTGATCCTCCATACAAGACAACCTGAAACTTGGAATCTTTGTAATTTTTTGACATTTCTGTCACATGCCTCAAAGTCGCTTCATGAACTGCAGGATCAGCACTCGTCACATCAAAGACAATTCTTACAGGTTTTTCTTGGGAAAAAACCTGGATAGAAAGCGCGAGGCTTAGCAGGATAAATAAATAAATTTTCATAGCCTTTTTCTGAATAGATTATCCCCCGGCGAAAATATATCCGCAACCTGCTTTTTGTGCACGACTCAAAGCCCAGACTCCGGAGGGAACCAATTGGACTCCAGGGAGTACTGAACTCAACCAATCTTCTTTTACGGCTTCAGGATTTAGTCCAGCACCCTGGGCTACAAACCCACTATAAACTGACAAGGCCAATTGACAAGCACAAAACATAGCACCTCTTGACTGGAGATCTTTGATTCCCTGAATAATCGGAAGTGGAAAATCGCCTTCTTTTGGTTCGTAATAGAGGTTTCGAAGTGCTGGAGCTTGAGTCGTTTTGTCTGTTATGGAAAAGAATTCTCCCAACTTATACTTTTCCCACATGCTGCTTTGCAAGGCAAATGGAATTGCAGAATGTCTCAAAACAGTCATCGCTGTCATATCGCTATCTGCTACACCGGTTTGATTATTAGTCATATAATAGGCCCAATTCCATATGATCGGAAAACCATCATGGGGAGTCGAACCGTCATAAACTACGCGATGAGTTCCTTTTATGCCTTCAAACCATTCGTCTGCTTCATGCACGGATTCGTGGCTTGAATCAATGGTATTTACCATGGCTGGATTGGTAAACCCGGTCAAACTTCCTGCTGCAGTGCCCAAGGCTAATGTGCCTAGAAAGTTCCTTCTGGAATTACTTGTGTTGACTTTCATACATACTGGGGTTTAGGTGAATGGATGGTGATATTGCAGTTTTGATGTGAAATCAGAAATTGCCAGAATAATTTAAAAAATAAAAAAACCACATGCTATAAATTATTGAAAATCAATAATTTAATATTTTTTCATAATCCTTTAAAAAATCCAAAAATAGCTCGTGAAATTTCAAAATTTCTCTAGACAAAAACGACCAATCTCATTTTCTAAAAGATGCTTGGCATTAGTGAGCAATTGAATTTTAGATGGGCGGTTTCAAGATTTTTAGGTAAAAGGGCATATTTACCAAACCGAATCTTCAAACCCAAAATGAAATCTATCTCAATTTTACTCCTTCTCACCCTTGTTATTTGTTCCTGCTACAATCACGATCCAATCGTTGGGCAAACAGAAATCACCAAGTTTCAAGGCAATAAAAAAGGTGCTATTTCTGTCACCTATGACGATGGAATTGTTAACCAATTAACCATTGCCAAACCCATCATGGACAGCCTTGGACTTCCTGCGACATTTTATATAATTACTGGAAAAGTAGAAGGATCGGGAAAAGGAAAATTCATTGGCAGAGATCCAAAAGAAATCATCGCTGAAACTACCACAATCAAAACCGATTCAACTAACTTTTTTGAGCGGGCATCTTTAATCGCATTCACTGGCACCAGCGAAGCAGAAGACTATCACGCCCGTGCGGGTTCGCTTTTTGAGCAGGGAAAAGTAGTCGAAGCTCATACTTTGATCGATGAAGGATATGAGAAAATCCGCAAGGGAACGATGAAGAACACCGATGATGTGGTCTTTCACAACAATGTCGAAGACACCACCTCATGGGAGCAATACAAATCTTACTCCGCTCAGGGCCACGAAATTGCATCACACACTGTCACCCATCCTCGATTAGCAGCTTTAGACGAAGTGAACATGCTGTATGAATTGGAGCAAAGCAAAGCAGACCTACTAAAATTCATTGGTCCAGAATCCACTTTCAGCGCTGAAGGACCCTATGGCACCGAAAACGAACGAGTGATGGAATATGCACACAAAGTCTATCCTTCCCTTCGCAACCGAATGCCAGAGGATTGGCTGGAAGAAATAAATCGTGGCAGCCGAATGACACCTGGAGAATCTACCAAAGAATATGTGCAATGGCAACGCGGTCCAGTCACTCGCATCGATATTGATCAGATGAAAGCTTGGGTGGACACGGTCATGACTCATGATAATAACTGGCTCGTGCTCGTTTTTCATGGTATTGAGAATCTTGGCTGGGAGCCAAAGACCCGTCCTGAACTCGTGGA
>CAYTXN010000477.1:0-2533 GCA_964441195.1 uncultured Limnohabitans sp. | reverse complement strand
ACATTTTCAGGTTCGGGGTATGAATTGGGATTGCAACATGGGCAATTCTTCAAAAAGGAAATCGGTGAAATCGTGCTTAAGTGGAGAGAAAGTGTAAAATCCCAATTAGAAAGAGAAGCTGATGACGTGCTAAAAGATTTTTTTGCCTATGCAGATTTTGAAGGCAGCATCAAGAAATGGACTCCGGATCTTTACGATGAAGTGAGAGGAATAGCTGAAGGTTCGGAGCAGCCTTTTGATCAGATCATGGTATTGAATCTGTTGGATGAGTTTTGGGTCTATCTTAATGCCATCGAAAACCACCACTGCAGCAATATCGGTGTTCCTTCAGTAGATGGAAGTGTGTCCTACATCGCCCAAAACATGGATATTGAATCCTATACAGATGGTTATCAAACACTTTTCAGGATCGAAGCCACTGCCGACAGGCCTGAACAATTGGTACTTTCCCATCCAGGTTTAATTGCCCTGAACGGGATGAACAGCTCAGGGGTAGGCATGATTATGAACACCATCATGCAATTGAATGCCTCCAATTCGGGATTGCCGGTAGCCTTTGTTGTCAGAAAAGTACTCGCCTCCACAGATAAGGATGAGATCATCAAATTTATCACTTCGGTCAATCATGCTTCGGGACAGAATTACATTCTGGGAGTAAGGGGTGAAGTTTTCAACTTTGAAGCATCGGCCAACAAGGTGGTAAGGTTTGATCCGGGTAATAAAAACCAAACCGTGTACCATACCAACCATCCGATTGTCAACGATGATGTGAAACCTTGGTTTGTTGAGTTCAATCCCAAAGAAATTGCAGACACAATTCCGGTTACCTCCAATAGCTATATCCGATTGGCGGCTTTGACAACAAGAATTGCCGACACTGACGCTGTCTCCGATGACCTTATCAAAGAGGCCTTGCGCTCAAAAGATGATTCCAACAATCCAGTATGCCGCACAATTGATCCCAAAAAGAATGGTTTCACTTTTGCCTCAGTGGTTATGACCCTGACGGAAGAGCCTTATCTTCAGATTACTGCAGGCCCCCCTTCGGAAAGTGAGTATCTGAAGGTTGTTTTTTAGCTAATGCAGGTTAAAGTGCTAAATTAAAAGTAATTACAAAAAACAACCACCTATATTATGAAGACAATTGCTATTATTAGCCTTTTGGTTGTTGCATCGATTATTATGGCACTTGGCCTGATGATTGAAAAACCTGCAGTTGATTTTTTGAAATCTCTAACTCAAGCTCAAAGGAACAAAACGCAGATGCCGTTCAATGACGAGTCTAAAGTGCTCTGGCATTATATACCTAGTTCAATGTTTCCCAGAGCAGGAATTCAACTGAATGAACTTGATCCAAATCAGAAGTCCAAATTGGACGTACTCCTCAAGACTTTTCTCTCAGAAACGGGATATACGAAAACGATGAAAATCATCGATTTGGAAAATATCCTTTTGGAAATGAGTGGAGATTCAATCATGAGAAATCCCGAAAGTTATTCGGTTGCATTTTATGGAAATCCCGAAAAGGACAGCTTATGGGCTTTCTCTTTTGAAGGGCATCATATATCTCTGAATTTTACAATTCATGACGGAAAAGTTGAAAATGCTCCGCGATTTTTTGGAGCGAATCCAGCAAAAATTCCTTCAGGACCCAGAGAAGGTGAGCGCACGCTGCAAAAGGAAGAGGATTTAGGTTTGGAATTGATCAACTCATTTTCGGAAGAACAAAGGGAAATGGCAATATTTCAGCAGGAACCATTTTTTGATATTGTTACAGGGAAATCAGCAGAAGTCGAGCCTTTAAGTCCTGTAGGAATTATGTATGGTCAGCTAAACAGGAATCAACAACTTATTTTTTTAAAACTTCTTGATGAATATCTATCAACCATGCCAGCTGAACAAGCCGAAAAAAGAATGAATAGCATTAAGGATGAAGAAATAAATGAGGTAAGATTTGGATGGGCTGGAGCAACTGTCCTCGGTGAAGGTCACTATTACCGGATTCAAGGGAAATCGTTTTTGATTGAGTTTGATAATGTGCAGAATAAAGCCAATCACATTCATACTGTGTGGAGAGATTTTGATGGAGATTTTGGAAGAAACCTAATACGGGAACATTATGAAAAATCTCATCACCACAACCAATGAATGCTTAGCAGCACCTAAAAGGATCCATAGGTAACTTTTGAAAGCTTTGATCCCATGCTTAGAAAAGAAAAAGACATTAGGATATTTATACCCGACGGGAAGCATGGTACAAATCCCCGGGAGTTTGAAAACGCTTATATTGAGATATTTAAGTTTTTGGATGAGTTATAAAAAGAACCAAAATGAAAAGAACAATTGTCCTTCTAATTCTTAGTCTCAATCTTTCATTTTCTTACGCCCAAAAACCCCGGGCAAGAGATTTGGGCGTTCCCTTTAACGGCACGACAGGTCAATTCAATGCCATCACCGATGTCAAAGGAGTAGAGGTCGGATACAGTACCATCATCTCAGGAAGTGGTGAAAATATCGTTGGTAAAGGTCCGGT
>CAYTXN010000476.1:0-2550 GCA_964441195.1 uncultured Limnohabitans sp. | reverse complement strand
TGAGCATAAACTTCCTGAAGCTCTTTGGTCAGACGATCCACATCAGCCACTTTGGTGGACTTGATCGCTTCGATGGATTTTTGGATGCTGTAAAGTTGCTGTGCTATCTCCTTTTGCTCCTCCACCCACTTATCATAGTTGCGATTGTTCTCGGTGATCTCACTCAAATAGCGAGTTCGTGCCGGAGGTATGATGTAAATCTTTTCCGATGAACCTGCGACAAGCTCAGATGTACTTTCCCAGCCTTGGAATTTTTCAGCGACTTTTTCTATCAAAGCCCGATACAATTGATTCATGCCCGGATCATTGAATTGAGAAGCGATAGTTCCAAAAACTGGAAGCGTCTCTTCCGCAACATCCCACAAATTGTGATTTCGCTTGAATTGCTTTTTCACGTCCCGAATCGCGTCCAAGGCACCACGCTTATCAAACTTGTTGAGCGCAATAACATCAGCAAAGTCCAGCATGTCGATTTTCTCCAGTTGAGAAGCCGCTCCATATTCAGGTGTCATCACATATAGCGACAAATCTGAATGCTCAATGATTTCCGTATCCGATTGGCCAATGCCGGAAGTCTCCAAGATCACCATGTCAAAACCTGCTGCTTTGACAGTATCGACTGCATCCTGCACATATTTAGAAAGTGCCAAGTTGGATTGTCTAGTAGCCAAAGAACGCATAAAAACCCGTGGATGATGAATCGCATTCATCCGGATTCGGTCTCCTAAAAGTGCTCCACCAGTTTTTCGCTTAGAGGGGTCAACAGATATGATAGCCAAGGTTTTATCTTCGAAATCTATGATAAATCTCCGCACCAATTCATCAACCAAAGAAGACTTTCCAGCCCCACCTGTTCCAGTGATTCCGAGAACTGGTGTTATTGCTGCTTTACTTTGCTTTCTTACAGTTTCAAGTAAAGCTTTCGAGTTTTCCGGGAAGTTTTCGAATGCTGAAATGGCTCTAGCGACATGTTCTTTTTTGTTCTGAACCAAGTCAAATCCTTCAGGCAATTCATCACCGATCGGGAAATCACATTTTTGCACCAAATCATTTATCATGCCCTGCAATCCCATGGATCGCCCATCATCCGGAGCGTAAATTCGGGTAATACCGTAACCGTGTAATTCTTTGATCTCTTCAGGAAGGATAGTACCTCCACCTCCACCGAAAATCTTCACGTGACCTGCTCCCCTTTCGCGAAGCAAATCATGCATATACTTGAAAAACTCCACATGCCCTCCTTGATAAGATGTAATCGCGATGGCCTGTACATCTTCCTGAATCGCGCAATCGACGATTTCTTGCACAGATCGATTGTGTCCAAGATGAATAACTTCACATCCTGTGGACTGAATGATTCGCCTCATAATATTGATGGCGGCATCATGTCCGTCAAAAAGTGACGCTGCGGTGACAATCCGGATGTGATTTTTGGGTTTATAAATTTCGACTGGAGTGGTCATGACTTTGGGTTAATATCCTTGAATTGGTTCAGTTTGAAACGATTTTTGACAAAATCAACAGGAGATTTATGGGACTGCGAATATAACACTTTTAGAAGAGGAAGGGCTTTCTAAAAACCGTCGGAACGAAATATTCTTTGGTAAATGTTTCGCAAACAACCCCTTCAAAAGCAATGAAAATCATTCAAACTTTGAGTGATGGCGTACTTTCTTTGGCTTTTTGCTCGAGGAATGTCTAAAAAACATCGAAATACAAATTCGAGATTTTGATTTATTGGGCTTCTGAGTAGTTTAGTAATTCAATCGACCCAAAAACCTACATGTCCTCCAAACAATACGCCTTTTTTGTCTCGATCACAGCTGCATTAGGCGGCTTTTTATTTGGATTTGATACCGCTGTAATTTCCGGTGCCGAGCGGGATATTCAGGAAGTTTGGCAGCTCAGCGATTGGGTTCATGGTCTTGCGATAGCTTCTGCTCTGTATGGAACAGTGATCGGAGCCTTATTTGGAGGTATTCCAGCAGATCGATTTGGTAGGAAGAAAAGTTTGCTTTGGATCGGATTATTTTATTTCATTTCTGCAGTGGGGTCGGGTTTAGCTTGGGATGTGGAGTCATTCACCTTTTTCAGGTTCATTGGAGGTCTTGGTGTTGGAGCATCATCCGTGGTTGCTCCGATGTACATTTCCGAGATTGCTCCTGCTAAAAACAGAGGACAATTGGTCGCGCTTTATCAATTCAATATTGTCTTCGGTATCGTCATCGCCTACATTTCCAACTACTTGATAGGCACAGCAGGTCTTCCGGAAGATTGGAGATGGATGCTGGCTGTCGAAGGAATTCCCGCATTAATATACAGTGTCATGATTTTTAGAATTCCAGAAAGTCCACGCTGGTTGATCGCAAAATTCAACGATCAGGCAAAAGCACGTGAAATTCTGACACGAACCGATCCCGAAGGTGTGGATGAAGCAATCAGACTGGCAATAGAAGAGGAAAAAAGAATGAAGCAGAAGGCTGGATTTGGAGCGCTTTTCAATTCCAGATTCTTCTCCAGTACCATGCTAGCTGTGATGATTGCCTTTTT
>CAYTXN010000475.1:0-2559 GCA_964441195.1 uncultured Limnohabitans sp. | reverse complement strand
CAGTTTAGCTTTGAGTTTGGGTTGAGCGATAAGCTTTCCTTAGGTGCTTCCAGATCGAGCAGAGATAAGTTTTACAATATCTATGGTCGCTACCTGCTTCTTGAACAAACCCAGAATGACAATGTTCCAATTTCCATAAGTTTTGCCGGTGGCGGAGGAGTGATCAGTAATCCGTATAATTTCTTGCCATCTGTCGAAAGGCCAAATTTTGCAGAACGATTGGCTTATTTTGGACAAGTGATGTTTGCCCGGAAATTCTCGAATAAAGTCAGCCTGCAAATCAGTCCTATGCTGGCATATTTTGTTAATCCTCAGCCCATTTATCAAATAGAAGGAACGCAAAACCTTTATTTGGCATTGGGCTTTAGCGGAAAATACAAGGTCACGGACCGATCTTCTCTGACATTGCAGTATATCCCAAACCTCAATTCAGATCTCCGAAGCAATTTTGGAATCGGCTGGGATGTTGAAGCAGGCGGGCATGTGTTCCAAATGTACTTTGTCACTTCTCAGGCGCTCAATGAGCAATACTTACTCGCTGGCGGAAATGGAGTCCCCGGTGAAGAATTTCGATTGGGATTCAACGTAAATCGGATTTTTGCCTTGGGTCAGAAAAAACGAAAAGCTTTGAACTAAGTCCAAAAATTAAGAGATCTGACTAATTAACACCTCTGCAAATTTCCTTAGAGCAATCAATTCTGGTGTTCTGTCAAGATTTTTCTGCTTAGCTGATTGAAATTGCTATTTTTACCCAGATTCTATAGCATGACCCAGCACACCCGAATTTCGTTTTCCTTTCAAATTTCAAACCATTTGCTCTTCCGGCTGGGATTTATTCTCAGTTTGGGTTTAGCCATTTTGGTCAGCTGCAAGACCAAAACAGGAGAAATGAAGCAAGAAATTGAATCCTCAATTGAAGATTCACCTGAATCAGCAAAAACCTTTACGTTTCAGAAGCTTACAGGTGATGAGTTTATGTTTCAGCTTAGTGAAAAAAAGCTAACTGTCATTCATTTTTGGGCCACTTGGTGTAAGCCTTGTTTGGAAGAGTTTCCTGAATTAAGAAAGGCATTGCCAAACCTGGAAAATGAAAGCATCCAATTTCTGATTGCTTCTGATGAGGATTTGGACCGTATCATTTCATACCAAGAAAAGTATAATACTGGTCTGGATTTAATTCGAATGGCAGAAGGTTCGATGGCAGATTTCGAAATTTATGCCTTGCCGACTACAATTATTCTGGATAATCAAGGAAAGGAAGTTTACCGCAAAGCCGGTATGGTGGACTGGAAATCTTTTGCCTCTATCGAAGAACTTATAGCCACTAAACCATGAATCGTATTTTCATTCTCTGTTTTGTATTAAGTGGATTGGGCTTGAGCTCCTGCTCACCTTCGGAGCCTGAATCCTATGAGATAAAAGAAATTTCATCTCCAGGCTTGACAAGATCCTCATTACCTGTTCTGTCATCCGACAATTCTAACCTTATCTTCTCTTGGGTAAGCATGCTTGATGACAGTACGGCGCAGTTTTCTTATTCTTTTTTGGAAAATGGAGATAAATGGTCCGAACCAACCTCCATTACAAAAGGCTCCGATTGGTTTGTAAATTGGGCAGACTATCCGGCTATTGTCCAAAACAAAGGAAACCTTCTCAGTTACATTCTCCAGAAGTCTTCTGGAGGGAAATTTTCCTACGATGTCAAGCTAAATACTCTGGCCAAAGGAGAGAGTAATTGGGAAACAGGGCTTTCGTTGCATACTGATTCTACGTTTACTGAGCATGGATTCGTATCGGCAATTCCGTTTTCAGATTCCACTTACTCGGTGGCCTGGCTCGACGGTAGAAATACGGGCGGAGGAGGTCATGATCATTCCGGTCATGCCGGTGCGATGAGCATTCGCGCAGCTGAAGTAAATCTGAAAGGCAAAGTGATCCGGGAGGACCTTTTGGACGATAAAACCTGCGACTGCTGCCAAACGACATCTGCAATTACAAACCAAGGCCCAATAGTCATATACCGCGACCGATCTGATGAGGAAATCCGCGATATCGCCATCACCCGCCTAGTCAACGGCCAATGGACCGAGCCTAAAATCATCCATGCAGATGGTTGGAAGATTGCCGGTTGTCCGGTCAATGGACCCAAAGCAGCTGCTATTAATTCCACGGTACTCGTGGGTTGGTTTACTGCTTCAGGTGAATCTCCAAAGGTACAATTCGCTTTTTCAGATAATTCAGGAGAGAGTTTCAAAGCTCCTGTGACAGTAGAAGGAAAAGTAATTGGTCGAGTTGATGTGGCGTTGCTTGACTCCAAAATAGGTATTGTATCCTGGATGGAGACGTTGGAAGAGGGGACTTTTCTATTGGCGGCTCAAATCACCAATGATGGTAAATTGGGAACTCCGGTCAGGATTTCTCCCATGGATCCCAGTCGCAAAAGTGGCTTTCCTCAAATGGAGGTGTTAGACGAACGTGTGTACTTTGCATGGACTGAGGAAATTGACGGAAATAGTACTATTAAGACCGCTTACTTCCCAAGCAAAGGATTTAAATAAT
>CAYTXN010000474.1:0-2560 GCA_964441195.1 uncultured Limnohabitans sp. | reverse complement strand
AAAATCAACAGCACATCAATCTCTATCCGATAAGCGAAATTTGTCAGCCAGTAATTGGTCATGAAGTAGTAGGCCAAAGGGCCTGCGATGACGAAGGCAACCAATACCAAAATTGTAAAATCCTTACTCAGGATTGTTACCAAATGTGCCATAGATGCACCTAAGGTTTTTCGGATGCTTATTTCCTTGGATCGTTGTTCGGTGGTATATGCTGCCAGTCCCAATAATCCCAAACAAGCAATACTGATCGCCAAAACCGTGAAAATCAGAATGATATTACCCATTTTCTGTTCGGATTGAAACAGTGCTTCAAAATTTTGATCCACAAAGGAATACTCGAAAGCCGCACCGTCAGCATGTTTTTTCCAGGTGGCCTCCAGAAAATTGAGTTTGGTTTCCAGATCCCCAGGACCGATTCGGATCGCCATTTCTTGGTTAGGATTCGGTCCTAAGGTCATTATTAAAGGCCTTACTGAAGATTTTAGACTTTCAAAATTGAAGTCCCGAAGTACCCCGATGACTTCTCGCTGGACTGGCTCAGAATTCACATTCCAAAATCCTCCCAGTCGCTGATTTCCGTCAAGAGTAGTCCAGCCCATTTGCTTAAATGCACTTTCATTCAGCAGAATTGCTCCTGTGTCGCTTGGATAATCTCTGGAAAAAAATCGTCCCATGACCAATTCATACTTCATGGTTTCGAGGTGATCATGATCCACAAAATTCAGATTGCATAGGAAATCCTGATTGGTATCTGAGGTCTTGAAAACCGAGTTCCAGTCAATATTTGGAGGCAAGGCATTCGCAAAACTTGCTGATATAAATCCGGTATTCCCTAGCAATTCCTGTTTGAAAGCTTCAGCATTTTTTCCCAATGATCGGGTGTGGATTAGTTTGAGTACATTTTCTTTTTGGAAACCCAAATCTTTTTCCTGCATGTAGTTGAGCTGCTTGTACACTACCATGCTACTGATGATCAAGGAAATCGAAACGATAAATTGAAAAACCACAAGACCATTTCTGAAATTAGATCGCTTGACTCCACTTCGGATTTTTCCTTTTAATACCGCAACCGGTGAAAAGGAAGTCAGGTAAAAAGCTGGGTAAGAACCTGCCATTAATCCAATCAAAACCATAAACCCGAGATAGCCTAAAATAATCAGAGGATTTGCAAAAATTTCAAGGCCTAAATCCTTGCCTGAAAGCCCATTAAATGGGCGTAAAGCGAGGATAATTAATATCAATGCGACAATTCCAGATACAAAACTATATACCATCGACTCAGACAAAAACTGCCCGATCAATCTCCCTTTTCCTGCACCTACTGATTTTCTAACTCCGACTTCTTTCGCACGATTTGCGGACCGGGCTGTAGAGAGATTCATGAAATTGATACATGCAATCACTATGATGAACAGTGCAATTGCTCCAAAAACATAGAGGTATTGAATACTTCCACTAGGCTTTATTTCCTCATCTAAATCCGAATAGAGGTGAATATCATGAATTGGTTGTGTCATGTAGCCAAACTGATTTCCTTGCGCCAGAAATGATTCCAAAGAAATACCTAGATATTGCTCTATCTCCGGCCCGAAATATTTTTCAATGAAGGAATCCAAAGCGATTTTGACATTTTCAGGATTACTTTGGGGATGAATTTGGAAGTAAGTGTAAAGGTTGTTGGAGGACCATTGCAGGTCTTTCATGTAACCCCAGCTTTCGCCGGAAAGGATCATATCAAAGTCGATATGGGAATTATGAGGAGGATCGGCGACTACTCCCGAAACTTCAGTTGCGGTTTTATCAGAACCTCTAAAAATGACTTTTCCGATGGCATCTTCATTTCCAAAATACTTCTTGGCCGCTGTCTCTGTCAATACTATTTTGTCTGTACCGGAAAGGGCTGTTTTCGGGTCTCCCTGTAGCAATTCAAACCCGAAAAAGTCAAAGAAATTAGATTCAGCTACCAGCATCATCGGTTCAGTGAAGGTTTTATCCTCATATCGAATCGGCATGGTGCGAAATGCCCCCAAACGTATGGCGTCCGCTACTTCAGGGACTTCATCTTTCAGAGCCTGACTCATGGGGGCTGGAGACAATGCCATGTTAAATTCATTCCCGTTCATTTTTCCCTGCATATTGACCCGATAGATCAGTTCGCCTTGCGGGTGGAATTTGTCATAGCTCAATTCATCGACAATGAAAATGATGATTAGAATACTGGCGGCCATTCCCAGACTAAGTCCAAGAATGTTGATCGCTGAATAAAACTTGTTTTTGATCAGGGTTCGATAGGTGATTTTGAAATAGCTTTTGAGCATAGCTAGTGGCTGGGGGAAAAGTGTTGGTTTAGTTTTCTACTCATTGGATGCAGACTTTATGAGAAAGGTTGCACGGAGTTAGGAGAAAGTTGGAAAAAACAAAAAGGTCTTTGGATTTGGACCAAAGACCTTATAAAACAAGCTTTTACACACTATTTTTAATGACAAAAAATTGAACTCCATTTGATTTTTAAACCATTTAGAGAATTGAGTTAACTAAGATTTAAGACACTAGCCCATGT
>CAYTXN010000473.1:0-2565 GCA_964441195.1 uncultured Limnohabitans sp. | reverse complement strand
TGCACGATCCATTTTTAATGAAAGACATGGATGCAGCCGTTCGCCGCATTCAGAAGGCAGTCTTGAATCAGGAAAAAATCCTTGTTTACGGGGATTATGATGTCGATGGTACAACAGCAGTTGCCTTGATGTACGGTTTTCTGAAGACCTTTTACCCCAACGTGGAATTTTATATTCCCGATCGGTATAAGGAGGGTTATGGAATTTCCGAGAGAGGTGTAAGAGTAGCTTCTGAAAACGGGTTTTCACTGATTATTGCCCTTGATTGCGGTATCAAAGCCATCGACAAAGTCAATTTAGCAGCCGAACTTGGAGTGGATTTTATCATTTGTGATCACCATACTCCTGGTGAGGAGTTGCCTGCAGCAGTGGCAGTTTTGGATGCAAAACGGAAAGATTGCAAATATCCCTACAAGGAATTGAGTGGCTGTGGTGTCGGTTTCAAACTTATTCAAGCCTACGCTAAATTCACCGGAATCGATGAATCTAATTTGTATAGTTACCTCGATCTCTTGGTGGTCAGCATTGCGGCTGATATAGTTCCTATTTCTGGAGAAAACAGAATTATGGCCTATTTCGGACTCGATCGAATCAACAACATTCCCCGTCCCGGTTTGAAGGCATTAATCCTCCAAGCCAATGTGGAGAAGGAAATTCAAATCTCAGATATCGTCTTCAAAATTGGTCCTCGGATCAATGCTTCAGGAAGACTGGAGCACGCAAAAGCATCTGTGGAGCTTTTGATCGCTCAAAACCTTGATGATGCTATCGAGCGGGCCAAGCTTGTCGATGAAGTCAATTCCACCCGCCGAAATTTTGATGAAAACATCACCAAAGAAGCGTTTGAAATGCTTGCCATCCGAGAAGAAACTGCTCAATGGAATTCCACAGTTCTCTTTAAGCAGGATTGGCACAAAGGTGTCATTGGAATAGTAGCTAGCCGATGTATCGAGAAATATTACCGTCCAACGATTATTCTTACGGAGTCCAATAATAAAGCAACAGGCAGTGCCCGCTCTGTCGTGGACTTTGATATATATGAAGCGATTGCGGAATGTGCGGAGCTTTTGGATCAGTTTGGAGGTCATAAATATGCCGCTGGATTGACTCTTTCGGTCGAAAATGTTCCGGCTTTTCAGGAAAAGTTTGAGCAAGTCGTCCGAAGTAGAATTGAAGAAATTCACCTCAAGCCCGTCATTGAAGTGGACGATAGTTTGCTTTTGGATCAGATCAATTATAAGTTTTACAATATTCTGAAGCAGATGGCTCCTTTTGGACCAGGCAATACAGAACCTGTATTCCGAATAGCAAACGTTTATGCTGAGGATGTTACAGTATTGAAGGACAAGCATTTGCGATTTAAAATCGTGCAGGACGGGCAAGTGACTACCCCTGTTTGTTTGGGTTTTGGGATGGCAGATCGAGCAAAAGACCCGGATTTGACCACGGTGAACATGCTGAGGGGCAAAATGCGTTTTGACTTAGTTGTAGAAATGCGAGAGAATTTTTTCCGGGATAAAAGTAGCTTGCAACTCTACGTGAAAGACATCAAATTTGACTGATATGATGCTACGAGCCGAACACCTCGTCAAAATTTATAAAGGCCGCCGTGTGGTCGATGATATTTCTGTGGAAGTAAAACAGGGAGAAATCGTAGGTCTTTTGGGTCCAAATGGGGCAGGAAAAACCACTTCATTTTATATGATTGTGGGGTTAATTCAGCCTAACGAAGGAAAGATTTTTCTTGAAAATGATGACATCACCGGCCTGCCTATGTACAAGCGGGCGAAGCTTGGAATCGGGTACCTCGCTCAGGAGGCTTCAGTTTTTCGGAAACTGTCAGTAGAAGAAAACATTCTGGCAGTGCTGGAAATGACAAAAATGTCTAAGTCTGAGCAAAAGGAAAAGATGGAAAGCCTCTTGGAGGAGTTCAGCTTGACTCATGTCCGAAAAAATCCAGGGATGGTCCTTTCAGGTGGTGAAAGAAGACGAACTGAGATCGCCAGAGCTTTGGCAGTTAATCCTAAGTTTGTGCTTTTGGATGAGCCATTTGCAGGTGTGGATCCGATTGCTGTGGAAGAAATTCAAACCATCGTTGCCAAACTCAAAACCAAAAATATCGGCATCTTGATCACCGATCACAATGTCAACGAAACGCTTTCAATTACCGATAGAGCCTATCTGATGTTCGAAGGCCGATTGCTAAAAGCAGGAACCGCTGAGGAATTAGCAGCAGACGAGCAGGTTCGAAAAGTCTATCTTGGAAGTAATTTTGAGCTGAAACGCAAAATTTTTAACTAATGGAAGTGATCAATAGCTTCATGACCTGGATTTTTAAAAATCGGCTTGGTCAAATTGATAATTTCAAACAGAATCCCATTCAGGTTCAAGAAGCTACTTTTCGAGAGTTGATCGAAGCTGGTAAGCGCACGGAATTTGGAAAAAAATATGGATTTGAACAGATCAGATCCTATGCTGATTTTGTTCAAAAGGTACCAGTTTTTGATTATGAATCATTCAAGCCTCACATCGAGAAAACGATGCAGGGCAAGCAAAATGTCATCT
>CAYTXN010000472.1:0-2570 GCA_964441195.1 uncultured Limnohabitans sp. | reverse complement strand
ACGGCATCAAATCCTGTCTTTTCTACCTTGGAATTTTCCTCCAAAACCAGATAGCGAAATGTTTTTTCGGCTCCTGTATAGCCTTGTGTCACGTGGATTTCCCAGAAATCTTTTCCCTGAAAAATTTCAAAACCTTTGGCATAAGTCAGCGCAATCGGAGTTTTTTCAACGCTGTTTTCAGTTTTTTTTTCGCAGGAAATCAACAAACCAAAGCTCAAAAAGTAGAGTAGGTAATTGATTGAAAGTGAGTGAAAAGTGTGTCTTTTTGTCTTCACAGGGATCAGAAATACATAACGAAATATTCTGCCAAGGTAAAAGAGATATTCCCTGCTTTCCAAAATTTGTTGCGGTCTATCGCTTTTTTACCAAATCAAAATCGCTTTACTTTGTTGCCGATGAAGGTTCCCAAACCGTCCCGATCCCGATGTCAATCGGGACGGGATCGGCTCTTGGGATTAAAAGGGAATCCGGTGTAAAACCGGAGCTGTCCCCGCAACTGTCAGTCTGTCTTTCGGATTTATCGGAAAGGAAAAAGTTTTTGCTCCACAATGCCATTGTCCCGCACACACGGGATGAGAAGGCCGGCAAAAATCAGATGAGCCAGGAGACCTGCCTTGATCTGTTGATTCTGTGCTTTCGGAGGAAAAGCGAAGAAGACGTGTCGATTTCCCTACAGATTAATTTCTCGACGGGATAGTTTTCATTTCTTCCCATTTCTCTTCAAGCCCGAATCGAATTGAGTTTAAACTTATTCGATCAGGCATGACATTGTTGTTTTGGGTAGTTTCTGTCTTCGGTTTTGTGCCGGTTCAGGACACCGTTTCGTTGGATCAAGTGGAGGTTTATGCACCTCCCTTGGATCGTTTCGCCCAAGGGCAAAAGGTAATAAACTTAGGTTCTGAGTTACTGGAGACGTATTCTGCGCGATCCTTAGGGGATTTGCTGCAGGAGCAAAGTCCCATTTTCGTCCGTCAATACGGTGCGGGGATGCTGGCTTCCCCTTCTTTTCGTGGCACTTCGGCTGGTCACACAGCCATTTTTTGGAATGGACTTCCGATCAACAGTCCCTCTCTTGGACAAAGTGATTTGTCCATTTTGCCAGTGGAAGCGATCGATCAAGCTCAATTACATTTTGGGAGTTCGGGAGCACTTTTTGGGAATGAAGCCATCGGTGGAAGTTTGCATTTGAATTCAAATACTGGCTTTGGAAAAGGATTTGAAGGAAAAATAGCTCAGACTTTTGGGAGTTTCGGATTGTTCAATACCTCAGTTTCTGGAGGATTTTCTTCGAAAAGCTTTAGCAGTATGACACGGATTTACCGACAGTTTGTTGAGAACAATTTTAGCTATCGAAACATATCACTTCCAGGAACTCCAGAATCAAAAGAAGACCATGCTCAGGTGGAGCAAAAGGGATTTGTGCAGGATTTAGCATGGAATCTTAGTGCCAAAAGCCAGTTGAAAGCTGCGTTTTGGTGGAATAGAGTCGATCGGGAAATCCAACCTGTCATGGGGTCCAATACGCTTGATCAGCAGTCGGATGAAAGTTTTCGGGCGGTTTTGGATTATTTCAGGTTTGGAAAAGGTTCTGTTTGGAATCTGAAAACCGGTTGGATTCAGGACGAGATGATTTTCAATGAAAGTCAAAATCAGACTCGTCAGTTTTTCGTTGCTTCGGACTGGGATTTTGCAAAGGGGGAGAGTTGGCAATTCAAAGCCGGCGTTCGTGCAACCTTTGTTCAGGGCGATTTGAGCACGTATTCTACCACGGATCAACGCTTCGAGTTTTATCAGTCTGCCCGCTGGATTGCTTCAGAAGATATTTCCCTTTCATTGAACCTTCGGCAATTTGCCTACTTGGATAATTTCGTCCCTTTTCTTCCGAGTATTGGCGGAGATTGGAAGTTTTGGGAAGGAGAGCAACAAAGACTTTTACTGAAAGCTTCTGTCGGAAAAGGCTTTAAAGTGCCTACGCTGAACGACCAGTTTTGGAGTCCAGGAGGCAATCCGGATTTGCTGCCCGAGGAAAGTGTTTCTGGAGAAATTGGCTTGAATTGGCTGAAAACGGGTGTTTTTTCCTGGGATCAAAGTCTGACTTATTACCGAATGCAGGTTGATAATTGGATTATTTGGCTGCCTCAGGGATCAGTTTGGAGTCCAGCAAATATCCGAGAAGTTCAAAATCAAGGTATTGAATATCAGGGAAAGGCAGACTGGAAAACCGGAAGTGTAAATTGGGATTTGGGACTAAGCTATACTTTTTCACAAGCCTTAGATCTCACCTCCGAGCCTGCAAATCCCCGCCAACTTCCCTACACTCCAAAGCACCAGGCCAATGGAAATCTAAGTGCAGCATATTCTGGATTCGGGTTGAATCTGGGTTCATTTTTCGTGGGCCAACGCGCCATCGGAACAGGCAATTCCCGGATTTTGGATTCCTACCAAATCTGGAATGCTGGTTTGCGATTCTCAAATCTTAAATGGGGTAAAACTCGTTTTCCGCTCAGTTTTCAAGTGCTCAACCTTCTTGATCGAGACTACCAAGTACTTTATCTCCGCGCCATGCCGGG
>CAYTXN010000471.1:0-2586 GCA_964441195.1 uncultured Limnohabitans sp. | reverse complement strand
CTGAAGTAGGTTATGTAGGTCGTGATGTGGAGAGCATGGTTCGTGACCTGATGGAGCAATCTATTCACCTCGTGAAAGAAGTCAAAAACGAAGCGGTAAAAGTAAAAGCTACCGAAGCGGTGGAGGAAGTGATCCTCGATATTTTGATCCCTCCCGTCAAAAGCGCAGGATTCACTCGGCCAATTGCAATCAATACGGAGTTGCAAGCAGAACCGGGAGATGATTCTGAATTGAACGAGCGTACTCGGGAGCGATTCCGCGAAAAGCTGAGAAACGGAGAACTGGACGAACGCAAGATTGAAATCAATGTCAAAGCATCCTCTCCGGTGGGAATCGGAATGATTGGAAACGGGATGATGGATGATGCCAGCATGGCTGGACTTCAGGACATGATTTCCGGTATGATGCCCAAAAAGACCAAAAAGCGAAAGTTGACCATTGCAGAAGCGAGAAAAGTATTGCTGGAAGATGAGATTTCTAAATTGGTGGACTTTGACGAAGTGAAAGAAGAAGCCATTAAGCTTGCTGAAAACAACGGAATTATTTTCATCGATGAGATAGATAAAATCGCATCCAAATCAGGAAAGGGCGGGAGTGGACCTGATGTCAGCCGAGAAGGCGTGCAGCGGGATTTACTTCCAATTGTAGAGGGTACAGCCGTCAATACGAAGTATGGTGTTGTAAATACCGACCACGTGTTATTCATTGCGGCTGGTGCTTTTCATGTGAGCAAACCTTCAGATTTGATTCCTGAATTGCAGGGTCGATTCCCGATCAGAGTTGAGCTACAGAGCCTGACTCAGGAGGATTTCTCAAGAATTTTGAGAGAACCTAAAAACGCTTTGACCAAGCAATATCAAGCACTATTCGGTTCAGAAGATGTCTCTTTGGAATTCACAGATGATGCAATTGAAGAGATTGCTCGTTTGGCATTTTTGATCAATCAGGAAGTGGAAAACATCGGTGCTAGGAGATTACATACCGTGATGAGTCATTTATTGAATGACTTCTTATTTGATGTTCCTGACCTGATTGAGGCAAATTCCAAGATCATGGTGACCAAAGAAATGGTCGAAGAGCGACTGAATGCCTTGGTGAAAAATAGGGATCTATCGCAGTATATTCTGTAAGAATCATTGGGCACTTGGTGCCTTTTTTTATACTGTTTCCTTTTTCCGCGGATTTTTTTAATAATGTTTAACCACTTTATATTTTGGACAAATTATTAAGAGTTGAATATTTTATAAAATGAAAAAATCCCTCCTCATCCTCACTGGTCATACCAAGGGTCTTGGAACCGCCGTTTTGGATAAGTTTTTATCCATTGAAAACTTTCAAATCGTTGGGGTCTCAAGGTCAGTTTTAGGCCTGAAAAGCCCTAAACTCACTGAAATTCAACTGGACTTAAGTGATTTGGCAGCTTTGGAACTTAGGCTTCCTGAAATTTTTCCCACCGGAGATTTTGAGAAAGTAATTCTGATCAACAATGCGGGCTGGATAGGAGAAGTGAAACCGGTTGGCAAGCTGCAACCAAAAGCAATTCAAAAAGCCATGAATCTAAACCTTCTGGCGCCAATGATCCTGACAGATGCATTTGTCAAAGCGTATTCCAATCTTCAGGATGAAAAGGTGATCTGTAACATCAGTTCGGGTGCTGCTCAAAAGCCACTTCCAGGTTGGGCGGAATATTGCAGTAGTAAAGCTGGTTTAGCGATGTTTTCCAAAGTGGCCGCAGAAGATCTTAAAGAGAAAGGATTCCTTGTTTTTTCGCTTGCACCGGGAATCGTTGATACAGAAATGCAGGCCGAAATCCGAAAGGCGGAAAAAGCGGATTTTCCGGCTTTGGAGCGCTTTAATACTTATAAATCCGAAGGTCAGCTAAGTTCGGCTGAAGAGGTAGCGGAAAAAGTTTTTTACCTAGTAAGTAATCCTGATCTGTTCGAGGAAGTTATTCTGGACGTCCGCAATTTTGACTTGCCTTAGTTTTTGTTTTTCGGAAAATCAAAAAACCAAACCTCAGCAGTTTCAGGGGAAAGGTCTGCCCAATGCTCTGATTTCAGCTTGAACCCAAATTGACCGCTTGTGGGTAAATTGTCCAAGTCTCCTCCCAGGTAGGTAATCAAATCATTAAATCCGGGATTATGACCAAAGACCAGTAAGGTATTGACTGAGTCTTTCTGCATTCGGATGATCTTGAGAATTTGATTTGGCGCCGCGTGAAAAAGTCCTTTTTCCCAAGAAATGTCATCCTCTGATCTCCCCAATATTTTAGCTGTAATCTTTGCAGTTTCAGCAGCTCTGAGTGCGGTGGAGCTCAGGATTAGATCCGGGACAATTCCCCTTTTTTTGAGCCGCTTTGCCATTTTCGGCGCGTCGGCAATTCCCCGATCAGCAAGTGGCCGATCATGATCATTCAGGAAAGGATCGTCCCACGATGATTTTGCATGTCTAACCAAAATTATTTTCTTCATATCCGCATTTTGTAAACGATTATTTTGTTTTTTTCGATCTAATATTTACTTTTAAAGCAATTCAAATACAATTTAATACAATTCATTATGTTTACCGGAACAGTAAAATTTTACA
>CAYTXN010000470.1:0-2588 GCA_964441195.1 uncultured Limnohabitans sp. | reverse complement strand
ATTTTTCTGAACCTGTATCATCTGTATGGCCATCGATAATGATGTTGGTTTCAGGGTATTTGTTTAAGGTTTTAGCTAGGCTATCCAGATTTGCTTCAGATGAAGCACTGAGTTTTGATTGATCAAAACCAAATAACAAGCCTGAATCAAACGTTACTTTGATCCCCTCACCGACACGTTCTACTTCTGCCTGCTTCAGATCTCTTTCAAGTTCTTCAGCTTGCTTATCCATCTCGCGTCCAATTATCGCTCCAGCCGATCCGCCGATCGCCGCTCCAACAATGACTCCAGTGGCTGTATTGTTTTTGGAAAGTAATCCTCCTAAAACTCCACCTGCAGCACCACCAATGGCTCCACCTTTTAGTGCATTACTTGTTTTGCAACCAATCGTGGCAAAAGCTAAACTAGAAACGAGAAGAAGACTTAAAATTTTATTATTCATTTTCATAAGTTGATATTTTCCGCAGTTTTAGTTTCGATTTGCTTTAATGCGGCCTGTGTGAACGCTCAATAGATGTACCATACCGACTGGGATGAATGAGGCGAGTTTTTGATTTTCAAATTGGGGAATTAAACCCCGATTATGAGAAATATCCCCACTTTGGCGGAATCTGAATTTTCAATTTCAGTTTAGGTTGGTTTGATATTGTGATCGGAGTAATTTTGAAAAAAAAGTGCAATGCTTCGATCTATTCTTTATCTGCTTTTCTTCCTAAGTGCACAATTTTCAATTTTTGCTCAGGCGAAAGAACCCATAGTGATTTTGATATCACTCGATGGATTTAGATATGATTATGTTGAGCGATTTCAACCGGAGAATTTATTAAAATTTAGTTCAGAAGGAACGGCTGCAGTGGGTTTGATTCCGTCCTTTCCCACCAAAACTTTCCCAAATCATTATACCATCGCCACAGGAATGCTACCTGAGCATCATGGTTTAGTAGATAATTCATTCTATGAACCATTTAAGGATCAAGTTTATAATATGGGAAATAGGGATATCGTCCAGGATGGGTATTGGTATGGTGGAACACCAATTTGGGTGCTTGCTGAAGAAAATGGAATAAAAGCTGCGAGTTACTTTTTTGTGGGCTCAGAGGCTCCTGTAAAAGGAATCAGACCGAGTGAGTATTTTGATTATGACGGGGATGTTCCCAACCTCACAAGGATTTCCAAAGTTTTCAGTTGGTTGCAATTGCCTGAAACGGAACGCCCTAGAATGATTACGCTCTATTTTTCAGACATGGATCAAGTCGGGCATTCCTATGGACCGTCGAATGATGAAAAATTAAAAGAGCGACTTTATAAGCTTGACCGTGAATTGGGGGCATTGTTTGAAGGTCTGAAAAGTTTTGATTTGCCAATTTCTATCATACTGGTATCAGACCATGGTATGGCCGATGTCCACAAGGACAAACTTATCAACTTGGATCAACTAACAGATGGTATCAAAGCCAGAATAGTAAATAATGGTGCTTTGGCGCATGTACATTTGGAAAATCCTGAAGATAAAGCGCAGGTGATTGAACTTCTCCAGTCACGTGGAGGAAATTTCACTATTGATGACTTGACTAAAAACGAGAATTACACAGATATCACTCGATATCCACAGCGAATCGGAGATTTTTTGATTGTCCCTGAGATGGGCTATTATTTAGCAGACAACAGAGGGATGCTTCGCTATCAAAACAGATCAGCAATGCTCAAAACCGATGTCTATGGTGAACATGGCTTTAGTCCTAAAAATCAAGAAATGTGGGGGATTTTCTATGTCAAAGGTCCAAGAATCAAAGTAGGAAATCAGATAGAACCGTTTCAGAATATTCATATTTACCCGCTATTATGTCAACTGTTAGGTCTTGAGCTTCCAACTGGGATAGATGGGAAAAAAGAAATACTAGATTCGGTTTTGACCGATTGACATGGATAAAACAACAATTTTTAGTCGGAAAGAGGTCGATTTTTTAGTTAGGAGATTTTACGACCGAGTTAGACTTCATCCTGAGTTGGGCCCCATATTCAATGGAGTTGTTACTGATTGGGATAAGCATCTGACCCATCTTTCTGATTTTTGGGAAATGATCTTGCTACAGACGGGGCCGGGGGCTGGAAAATTTAATCCTGTTAAAGTTCATCGAGAGGTTGATAAATCTGTTAACCATTCAATTGAACAGACTCATTTTGGATATTGGTTGGAGTTGTGGTTCGGTACGATAGATGAATTTTTTGAAGGAAAGAATGCGGAATATGCTAAAGAACATGCGCGTAGAATGGCTCACATGCTGTTTATGAGGATTTGGGAGGCTAGGATTCATTGAGATCACGAGCTCCAAATCCGAAATTTTTTTTCAAATTCTAAACACTAAAATCGAGCATGACCCAAAGCAATACGCAGAGGGATGACTATCAACTATGCGAGATTCCATATGGCCTAGTAAAAAAAATAAAAACATATGAAATCAAGCATGACCCAAAGCGACACACAGAGATATGTTTATAATGCATGCGAAGATTCCATGTGGCCGCTAAAAATCAAATTATAAACAGATGAAATGCATTTTTAAACCTTTGAAAAATACAATGATTCG
>CAYTXN010000469.1:0-2593 GCA_964441195.1 uncultured Limnohabitans sp. | reverse complement strand
GCTCAGACTTGATGTGGCCAACTTTCTTCCTCAAATTGATCACAATAGGGATCGAGCCCAGAATATCAATTACTGAGAAAAGAATCAGTGAAACGGAAAGAATCTGCTTGAAATCCAACATGCCGCAAATGTAGGGGATTTGTGATTTCGGATATGGGATTTCGGGTATTTCAGTCGAAATAATCTTCCATTCTAAATCTCTGATAAGCTAAAAAGGAATAAAAAAAGCTCAGCGAACCGAGCTTTTTCCCGAAACCTACCTTCGGTGGGCAAGTCCGAAATCACTTTACTCCAGTCCTTTGTCTCGCATCTTTTGGAACTCGTCAAATCGCCTGAAGATGGCAACTGTAAATCCAATCAACATGATAATGGTGCCGATCCAAAGCACGTTGATGTAAGGCTTCACGATAGCCTTCATCACTACATAGTCTTTTTGATACTGATTGACTTTAAAAACAAACTTGTTTTGCTCAGGAAGGATATTTTCCAAACTGACCTTGAGACCAAGTTCGGTGTCGATGACGGGCAATTTCCCTACTTGATTATTTCGGATGATGAAAGTTGGCTCGAGTAATTTCTCGGTGTCATAATCCAGCACTCGAAGCTTAGCCTTCACAGCCACATCACCTTCTTGAAGCTGGTAACCATCGATTTCCTTCAAGACCTCAGCCCCGTCAAAATAGGTTACAAAATCAGCAATATGAAATTGTTCACCCGGCGCAACCTCATAATTTTCGTCGGCTTTCCACTCTGGATCTTCATAATCATTCATCGCAGCGACGTAGGTATACAAGTCTCTGTTAAGGTAGATTTTGGAATCAGGAGAAGAAATTAATCCGCCCATGCCTTCATTGAATTGAGACATCGGGCTGAGGGAGAACTTCAATGTTTCATTTTGAAGGTAATCGATCTTGAAGTAGTCATTCTCTTCCAAAACGATCTTGACCACATCGCCTTTTTTGAAATGATCCTTATAATCTTCCAGTGCTAAAGCTTCATTGACATTGCCTGTAGATTCAAGGATTTTTGCAGGCACATACTCAGGCACGCCTACGACTTTTTTCTGTCTTCCACGGTAAATGACCGTGTAGTCTTTCATCTGGGTGGGTTTATTGATCCAAAGCAGGACATGCTCTTTGTTCATTTCATCCTCCCAGCTATTGCTGTAGGTGAGGCCGGACATATTGATAGAAATCACATCAGAATAGCCCGAACTGAACATAATTCCGATTAAAATCATACCCAAACCAATGTGAGCTAGAGAGCCTCCTGCTAGTTTGAAAGTGGATTTTTTAAGGATTTTAGCTAAAATGACTGAATTCGCTACGATCGTAAAAGTGCCTGCCAAGACGATGATAATGTACTTCCAGTCATAGACTTTTGCCAAAACGATGATTGCAGCAGAGATCAGAACCGAAACTATGTACGGCATGACCAAAGCATCTTTAAGCGCTTTTTTGTCAATTTTCTGCCACCAGAAAAATTGTCCCACAGAAGTCAACAAGGCGATCGCCACTGCAAACCACAGTTGGAATCTTGTGTAAAATTCAATCTGATCTGCCGGAGGAGCCATATTGGAAATTCCGCCAAAACTCTCCACTAATGCGTTCCAGGCAGGAATGGAGGTTGGAAGGATGACTTGAAAAGCCATCAAACCCAAAGTCACAGCTCCTAAGAAAATCCAGAATTCACGGGAATAGACTGAGGCTTCCTTCTCAGAAGTTGGAATGTGTTTCCATGCTCTCGCTGCCAAAAACACAGCAATTACCAAGAAGAATAACATGTAAATCAGCAACTGGCCTGAGAGGCCCAAGTCAGTGAATGAGTGAACCGATGCATCACCCAAAACTCCGGATCTCACCAAGAAAGTGGCATAAAGGACCAAAATGAAACTTAGGATTACCAAAACAATCGACGTCTTTAGTGCCGTTGCACTTTTCTTGAAAGTGATCATCGTATGAATCGAAGCCACCAAAATTAACCAGGGAACATACACCGCATTTTCCACTGGATCCCAGTTCCAATAACCTCCAAAGTTCAACGTCACATAAGCCCAATAAGCGCCCATGATGATGCCCATACCCAAAATCATAGCGGAGAAAATCGCCCAAGGTAAAGCTGGACGAATCCACTCTGAATATCTTTTAGTTACCAATCCGCCTATTAGGAAGGCAAAAGGAACCAAGGTTGATGCATATCCCAAAAACAGCGTAGGAGGGTGAATTACCATCCAGATATTTTGCAAAAGCGGATTAAGACCTGTTCCATCTTCCGGGACAAAATCAGGATTTAACTGGAAGATAGGAGCCTCAGTAGCCTCTCTCAAAAGCATGAAAGGGGAGCTTCCTATCTTCAAATCTCCGATCACCACGCCCATGATCATTGAAATCAAAAAAGCTTGAACCAAGGCAAAAACCACCATGACCGGAGCTTCCCAAAATTTGTTGGTATGAATGAGGATTATTCCCAAAATCACGTTCCAGAAAGCCCAAAGGATAAAAGCACCCTCTTGACCTTCCCAAAAACTGGAGATCATGTAGTGAACTGGCAATGCTTTGGATGAATGCGAATAGGCGTAAAAGTACTCAAAACG
>CAYTXN010000468.1:0-2603 GCA_964441195.1 uncultured Limnohabitans sp. | reverse complement strand
ATTTTGCATTCGTTGCTGAATGTCTCTAAGAGTTTGAGATTTTCCAACATTATTTGCTCCTACCAGAATGGAAATTTTTCCTAATTTAATTGTTTGATCATTCTTTAAAGTTATGCTCTCTATTTCCATTTGTGGTGTCTTTTTTAAAATGATGCCTAACGGTCAAGGCTAAGAGCAGGCGGGCATTAAAACCCGATTCACTGTCCCCCGCGACCAAGGTTTATTAAAGGTAATCACTTCTAATTTAGCATTATCCGCCCGCTTGCTTTTAGCCAATGTTACCGCCATTTGTTCATCTTTTCTTTATGGAGTTAATGTTTTGTTGAACCAAGACGACTCTTAATTCTTTCTCCCAAAAGTCGATATTCAAAATGTTTTCCCTTAAAAATTGTTCTGTTTTTAATGGTTCTGAATTTTCCCAAGAGTTTAGGAATCTAGCTATTTTTTCTTCGATCTTTCTTTGAATATCTTCAGGTTGTTTATCTACCCAAATTGATTCTGGGAAACCAAACTTGTATTTAGCTTCAAGAAATAATTTCAAAGAATCATTCTCTTGTTCATTGGTTTTCAGCAGCCATTCATGGTCACATGCAATTATTTCCCTCTTCAAGTCCTTACCTGCCAAGTCTATAGCAGATAGGATATTAAAATCTACATTCCTATTTCTGCTTTTGAGTTCTTTAATTCCTTCTTGAATATTAAATAGGTTTCCGCTTGCCAAAAAATGATTCGCTAATTTTTCTATTGGTATTTTATGATGCTTCCAAATACCCTCAACACCTTCAAAAAATTCTTTTTTTATACAGAAGTTCTTTTGAACAATTTCCGCTTCTTCGATTGTCAAATCTAGTCCAAATGTTTTTGCTCTATACCTAGCAAAATAAACTGGTCCTCTCTTCACAAAAAGGATCAACCCTATGAAAAAGGAAATCAGTATTAAAAATAAGATTATTAGGTCCCAATTCATGTTTTGGTCTGTCTTTTACAATTGGCGGTAACATCCCAATAAATCTAACTCCCCTCCCCAGTTTCGTGTATATCCTTTGTGTGCGGAGTGGGTTTTCCGGATGTTTCTGGTCTCAAATTAAGCAATTCGGTGATTTGATCAAGGGGCGAAATCACATTTTTGTTGGAAACTGCCAACACATGACTGTAAATCTCTGTGGTCTTACTGCTGGAGTGCCCCAACAAGACCTGGATCATCCGCAAGTTCGTGCCGTTTTGCAATAAATGGGTTGCAAAACTGTGCCGTAAGGTGTGAACTGTCGCCCATGGGTTTGCCCCGCTTTTTTGGATGGATGCTCTGAAAATATTCTGAATACTTTTGGTAGAATACTGGCCTCCCTCCTGCCCTTCAAAGAGCCAATAGGAAGGCTTATAGGCCCGATAATAGCATCTCAGCTCTGTCAATAAAACAGGCGACAGCACGGTCTTACGGTCTTTTTTGTTTTTGGATCCCTTGATAAACAAATAGCCTTCATCGGAGTGAATATCCCTGACGCGAAGCCGAATAGCCTCACTGATCCGAAGTCCCGCACTGTAAATGGTCAGCAGGATCGTCCGATGCTTGAGATTGGAAGTAGCCTGAATTATTCCGGCTATTTCCTCCCTGCTGAGTACATTTGGGAGAGCCTGCGAAGCTTTCGGCCGTTGGATATCGTAGTATTCTCTAGGTTTGCCTAATACGTGTTCATAATAGGCCTTCACGGCATTAATCAGACTGTTTTGGGCAGATTCTGAGATTTTATATTTACTGATCTGATGATAAACAAAACCTTCTATCTCCTCTTTGGTGATGGATGTAAGTTCACGCTGTTCGAAGAATCGAAGAAACTTGGCAAAAGCGGCAGCGTAATTCCCAATCGTGGATGGACTGTAGGCCTTCAGCGTGAGTTTCTGCCGAAGTTCATCCATAGCCAACTGACTTTGTTCGGATAAAGAAAACGTGGGCTGGGAAAGTTGAACCTGTTCCCTTTGATCCATCTTCAGCTTTTCACCAAAGAGTGCCTGTACCCGCTGGATATTTTCCGAGGTATTGACCATACTCCAAAGTTTTTGTGAAGGATGGTAATAACTGGTGTTCAGCTTTTTAAAGGCCTCCCGCTCGGATTTAAGCGCATAAGGAATAAATACTTTAAACCTGCCTGACTTTGGGGCTGGAATGTATAAAATGACCTGCTCCATGTATTTTTTTTGAAAAAAATATAGCCCCCCCAATCCCTGCTAGTCGGGAGTTAATCGTTTGTAGTCGATTGTAAGCGTTTGTAAACGTTTGTTGTCGGAAAAGTACCCAAGGCTTTATCCCAACCCACAAAAAAACCGGAGCTATTCACTCCGGTTCTTTTCTTTTATTTTTTTTCCTACAGACAAAAACCTTACTTGAAAATTAGCTTAAAGCCTATTTGGTGCCTTCTTCAATCTCCGGTCTCCGGTCACTCGTGCTGAGCGCAATCGAAGTATCCAGCAGGTTTTAATTGATTATGTGGATACAACCAGCATAGAGAAATCTATCATCTCTTTTCACTTAATGCGTATTCGGTTAGCTGCACGAACCCAAATAATGGTAGAATTGAGTTCCAAGAATGTGCTACGTCACGTCGCAC
>CAYTXN010000467.1:0-2642 GCA_964441195.1 uncultured Limnohabitans sp. | reverse complement strand
GAAGATTTTTCAATGATGGCCTATACCCTTGAAAGATTGGAGAAAAGAAAAGCTGGAGCTGATTATCTCTACCAGCTTATAACCAATGACTCTGGAAGCCTTGTGATCGACAGTACTGCAATTGTTGAGGCTTTAATTCGCTGTAGTTATATCCATAAGTTTGTCCCGTCCTTTGCAGTATATAACGAAATTCAAAATTCAGGCAAACTAAATCTAATCAAGTCAGATAGTATCAAAATACACCTGGCCAACTATAAATCAAGAGTAGAAGAAAGTCTTAGAGTTGAAAGTCCTTATGAAGTCACCCTAAAGGACTTTGAAAAAACGGCCATAAATTTTTTAGACGAAATTCCATTATCGGAGAATAAAAAATTAACCGAAAGATACAGGCTCATCAATTTTAACCTTGTTGAAATTGCAGAAGATGACGCATTTTTATCCTTACTTAAGCATATCAGTTATATTACTACAGTTGAACTTAGCGTGAAGAAGGAATTACTTATTCCCCGATTAGAAGACCTGGAAGATTCAATTGATAAAGAACTATTACCATGATAAAATTCTTCCGTAAAATCCGCCAAAAACTCGTCGAAGAAAATAAGATAAGAAGCTATCTCAAATACGCCATAGGCGAAATACTGCTAGTGGTGATCGGGATTTTAATCGCCTTGCAGATAAATACCTGGAACGAGGAGAGAAAAGAGTTGAACTTGGAGGGACAGCTTTTGAATGCACTCAGAAGTGATTTAATAAAGAATCAGGATAAAATCAGACTTATGATCTATTTCGATTCTTCTGTGGTGGCAAGAAATAGCTTGCTATTAACCCTTTTGAAAGATCGGTCTTCTACTTATCATGATTCCCTTCAAAAATATTTCGGCGTAATAAATTCATACAGGACATTTTTTCCTCAGCAGATGGCCTATGAAAATCTTAAGGCTAAAGGGTTAGGTATAATTAGAAATGATACCATTAGAGAAAACCTTGTTGAGTTGTACGATGAGACTTATTACCATGGCCTCCATATCGGTGAAAGAAAGAGCAGCTCAAATCAAAACGCCAATGAGTTTTTCGTCAAGCGATTGTACTTCAATGGGGATGGTGCTATTCCTAATGATTTTGAATCATTGAAAGTGGATACTGAATTCATCAACAGACTGGCATTCATCACAGAAGAAAGGAAAGAGACGCTTTTTCAATCAAGATATATGTTTAATAGTACAAGATTATTAAGTGAATTGATTGAGAAAGAAACACTAAAATAAATGCTAAAATTCTTCCGCAAAATCCGCCAAAAACTCGTCGAAGAAAATAAAGTTGGCAACTATCTGAAATACGCCATCGGTGAAATCTTCCTTGTAGTAATAGGGATATTAATCGCCCTGAGTATCAACAATTGGAATGAAGCCAATAAAAATGCAAAACGGGAGCATGCCTTCCTTACCAACCTTCAACAGGACCTAAGATCTGATTCCCTTCGTCTCACGAAAATTAAAGAACAATTAAAGACGGCCGTTAGCTACAAAAGAGTTTTTGAAAATCATATGAAAGGGATTCTCGTAGAACCGGATTCACTGAATGCACATTTTTTACAGCAGTATAACCTATTGATCGATTTTGTACCAAATTCCACCACGGTGGACGAACTCTCAAACAATGGGCTCAACCTGATTTCAAGCTCTTCGCTGCGAAGACCAATTGTCACGCTCTACAATATCTATGATGACTTGATTCTAAAACTCAAAATCGGACAGGAAAAAGGTCAATCGATTGTTAACTATGCCAGCCAAAAATTAGAGAACATCAACAGTCCTACCGCGGATGAAATCCGGGATTTGTTGGAAGATAAATTTTATGTAAACCAAACCTACATGAATTTTCTTGCCACCCAATTGACTGCTGTGGATCAAGCCTTGCGGCAGTGCGAAGAAACCCTTGAAATGATTGAAATAGAGTTAGATCATGATTAGTTTATTCCGAAAAATCCGCCAAAAGCTCCTTCAGGAAAACCGAATCACCCAATACCTAACCTATGCCATTGGCGAAATTCTGCTAGTTGTGATTGGGATTCTGATTGCACTTCAGATCAATAATGCCAATGAGGCACACAAGGCGAGGCAATCTGAACGGGTAGTTTTAAATAATCTTGTTCAGGATTTAAGGGCAGATTCGCTCTCCTTCAGCGACAACCTGGCTACCTTGACCCAAATAAATATCCTACATCAAGTGCTCTATGAAATCGGGGTTAATGGAATGGACTTGGAAATTGAAGATCCCAACTTGATCAGGAAACTGATTTATTATAATCCAATAGCGATAAAGAATGATCCTTTTGTTGCTGACAAAATATCCAATGAAGATATCAGGAAAGAGATTAACACATATTCCAGGTACTTAATTGATCTTGATTTTACCTATTCAGAATATGCCGGGTTATTGGAAAACAGAATACGGGTCTTTTTAGCAGACAAAAAAATCCATCAATTATCCAACTATTTTGGAAACAACGACAATAGTATCAAAGGAGGAGTTCCCCTTGAATTTGTGGATAAAGCGGGCTTAATACTACTTTCCAAAACACCGGAATTTCAACAATTACTTTTGGAAGCATCCATAAAAACCAAAAACACTAAATCCAATAT
>CAYTXN010000466.1:0-2682 GCA_964441195.1 uncultured Limnohabitans sp. | reverse complement strand
GAAGGAGCAGCAGGTGCTCAGCCAGGCCCAGAAGCTAATACAGGCGAGAGCACAGCAGGTGATGGCGTCTCTGATGTAGACTATGAAGAAGTAAGCGAAGACAAAAAATAATCTAAGCTAAATAATTAATTACGGCATCTGTTTTAGGAGAGTTGCCGCATTTAATCAGAGCCAAGAATCAAGATTTAAAATCAAGACTCTTGGCTCTTTTTAATCCCTAAAATTTAGAAAATGAGATGCAATTAACATCCGAAAATAAATTGAAGAAACTGATTGTGGTAGGTGACCGAGTTTTGATCCGGTTGAAAAAACCGAATGAGAAAACTGGTTCAGGGCTCTACCTTCCGCCAGGCGTCCAAGAAAAAGAAAAAGTGCAGCAAGGATATATTATTAAAGCAGGGCCTGGATATCCAATTCCGATGCCAGTAGAAGATAGTGAGCCTTGGATGGATCAGGAAGAAAAAGTCAAATATGTACCATTGCAAGCAAAAGAAGGGGATCTAGCAATTTTCATACTTTCAGGAGCACATGAAGTAATATATGAAGGAGAAAAATATTACATCGTTTCGCAAGCTGCAATTCTGATGCTGGAACGGGAAACTGAATTATAAAAAATTTGGGTATACGCTATTTTATCGGCAAGCGAATTTCATTAGGATACAAGTAGTAAATCCAAAGACTGAAGAAAACCAATTAGAAGAAAGCGGAATATTAGAAAATAAAAATAAAGCCCGGATGACCGGGTTTTTTATTTTAATGAATCCAGGATTTCTTTGGCCGCATTGATTTTGGTTCTTCGTAGACAGCTTTAGAATCAACAGTTGTGGGCTTTTTATCCCAAGGATTTCTATTCTTAGCTTGGAGTCCCTTTGGATTATCGATGGTTTCTCGGAATCCAACCTTAAGCTTTTTTACAGGTTCACTCATCCATACTTCGGTATTCTTCGCAGCTGGACCTTTCAAAGCAGAAGGATGAGACTCATGAACCAAGGTGATTTTTGGCCCTTGAACAGTTCCCACTGGCGCATTTTTAAACTTAGGTCCCATCAACATATCTTGGGAAAACGAAAGTGTGGAAATGAGGAAGGCAGAAATAAACAGGGTCAACTTTTTCATTATTGTACATTTGGGTTAGTACAAAACTATACAGATTTTTTAAACCCAAGGTTACATAAATCAGTTGATTTAGATCAAATAGCCCCCTGAAAAGCAAATATTATTCTTAATTCATCTTTTATATTGATTCAATCAGTATTTAATTTTGAACTTGACTTTTTGAAAAAAATGATTTTTTTCAAAAAAATCGTGTCTAAACCAACCTGAAATATTACTATTTACAAAAAAAATAAAAAACCGAGGTGAAATTCACCCCGGCTTTAATTAACAATAGACCCTGTTTAAATTTTAAATATTAGAAAGCAAATACTGCTGCCAATAAGAAGGATGACAAGCTTTTGCTTGGATTTAAATCATTGTTTAGGAAAAAATCATTGTTCATGTTATCCACTCGGATTTCTGGGATAAGGGTTAGATTATTTCCAATTTTTGCATTTGCAGACAGCGTAAGAGCTAGCACGTTGCCATCACCAGCACCGTTTGTACCCACTACTCCTTCAAGCCCACCATTAAACACACTGAAATATTCACCTCTCAAGCCTAAACCAAAATTTTCAGAAGGTTTAGCTTGAAGATATCCGGCAAATCCGTAAAATCCAGCCCCATCACCATCCGTATCCTGAATATCAGAACCGGAAAATATTTCTCCAGAAGAAGTGGTATTGTAGGTGGTATTTACACCCAAGTACCATATATCCGAAAGGGAGAATCCAGTGGTCAAGTCAATTTGGAATGTTTTGCCAAGGGATGTTTGACCTGGAATTAGACCACCATTTTCTGACAAAGTCCCATCCTGATCACCATAAACAACATTTAGATAAGTGCTTCCTGCATCAGTGGAATATCCCAGTTGACCACCTAGGGTATAGGTTCCATTCAAATTGAATTCGGTCATATCTGTAGGATTCATCACTGCTGCTAAGAATGAGAATTTATCAGAAAGTTGGAAGTTCGCCTTTAGACCGGTGTGAGAAAATGGACCGTAAGAGAACATGTAAGAAGTGGAGTAATTGAAGTTAGCTGTTGGAGAGATCACTTCGTAACCGAGAAATGTATTGAAGTTTCCCATAGTCAACGTGACCTTGTCAGACACATTCCAATAAACATACAACTGATTGACAATCTGAGAACTTCCTGCCATACCTCCACCGTAAAGTGGAGATCCAAATACAGCATCTTCACCTCTTGGTCCGAAAACCAAATCTGCTACAGCTCCAACTTTTTTACCTTCATAAGTGGCAATGATATTAGCCATACCTAAGGAAAAGCCAGGAAGATTACCGAATGACGAAGCCGGAGCTTGAATGTTTTCTCCTTTGTTTGGAGCATTAAGATTAGCACGGAAGTATGCATCAACCGAACCTGAAAGGGTCAAGGAGCCTGTCTCTTCTTCAGTAGTCTCTTCTTGAGCGTATGCAACCTGATAAGTGGACATTGCCACACATAGTATTAGTAGGAATAAGTTTTTCATTTTAATTTTGAATGTTGGTGAATGATAGAGTTGACCAATAGATCCTCGGACTGGCCGAAAGAGAGTCGCGTTTTTTTCTCCAGCCGAGGGTCTTT
>CAYTXN010000465.1:0-2691 GCA_964441195.1 uncultured Limnohabitans sp. | reverse complement strand
GGATCGAAGATTTTCTCCAAATGCGCAGCTGAAATCCCAGTTCCTTCGTCGCAAATTTCTATATAAGGGATACTGTTATGGATTCCCGTTTTGACTAAAACTTCAGACTTGGTATCGGAGTACTTGATCGCATTTTGAAGCAAATTGCCCAAAATCATTTCAAGCGACTTTTCATTAATTTTGACATAGATGGGAATGCTGGATTGAGACTGAAAAATAATTTTTCTCCCCTGCTCCAGCGCGGTTTGATCGACGATTTCTTCCAAAAATGTAATCAGCTCCAATTCTTCCTTGACCAGATTTTTCCCTTTTTCCTCTCTTGCCAAAGCCAACAATTGATCAATAGTAGCTGACATTCGGTCAATACTGAAAAGCGAAGTTTTAATTTTTTCGATGTATTCTTCCGAAGTCCTGGGCTTGCGTATCAGCACTTCCAATGTTCCTCTCAATACTGAAAGCGGCGTCCGCAATTCATGCGAGGCATCTGAAGTAAATTGCTTTTCCCGATTCAATGAAGACTCTAATCGCTGCAGGAGTTCATTTATTGATCGGGTAAGTTGACCGATTTCATCGTTAGGTTCCGCCACTGGAACACGCTCGTTGAGATTGCTTTGGGTGATTTGGTTGGTTTTGCTGATGATTGATTGGATTGGCTCGATGCTTTTTCCCGCCAAATATCGCATGGTCAAATAGAGCGAAAGGAGAATTATGGGATACAAAATCAGCAATACGTTTCTGAGGTTATTCAGTAGCTCACGTGAATCCTCAAATGACTTTGCCAGCAGCAAGTATCCTTCATGTTTTCCTGCATTAAAAAGCGGAATCTGCATCTGCCTGACCTCGCCTGAACCAAGCCTGAGTGTCCAAGCTTCTTTTTTAGCTGATTTTTCCGGGGAAAAGCTGAGGTGATTTTCTCGAAGATTAGGAGATCGATCCATGGACTTTCCTTCCAAATCGACAATTTCGATAAAAATAGGGTTAAGTTGAATTTGGCTGTGCTCCATCTCTTGCCATTCGTCTTTATGCAAAAAGCGGATTTCCCCGTTTACCATGAATATCTCATCCTTGTGCTTGTCTGTTTCCAAGCCAAGTTCCCGATCGATGTTATTGATCACTGTAAAATTGGCTACGAGGTAAATCACCGCAAAAACCACCAAAATGATCAGTGCAGTAACCAAAGTAAGTCGGGTCGCTATCCGCTCTTTGTAGGCTAGTTTCATCTAACAGCGGGATTCATAGTTCTTTCGCCATATAGCCTACTCCTCGAATGGTCTGAATGTAATCTTCGTCTTTGTGCAAATTCAACTTTTTGCGAAGCGAATTGATAAAGACATCGATCACACCAGTATTGTATTCAAAGTGAATGTCCCAAACGCTTTCGATAATTCGAGTACGTCGACACACCTTGTTTTTATTTCGCACAAGGTATTCCAGCAAGGCAAACTCCTTCTGCGTGAGCTGAATCTCCTCTTCTCCATTCATGACCAAGTGCCGATCCGGGAAAATGGAAATCGGTCCTAGGCTCAGTCTTTCCTCCAAATCGGTTTTTCCTCTCAGTTGCACTCGGATTCGTACCAGCAATTCCTCGAAGTGGAAAGGCTTTTTGATGTAATCATTGGCACCGGATTGCAGGCCGAAAACCGTCTCATCCAAGGTGTCTTTGGCCGTAAGAAAAATGATCGGAGTCTGGGGAAAATCTTTTCGAAACTGACGCGTCAACTCAATTCCGCTGATCCCGGGAAGCATCCAATCGAGCAAAAGCAAATCGTAATTTCCCGAAAGCGCGAGCTCAAGCCCTGCCTTTCCATTATCTGTAACATCCACTGCAAAAGCTTCCTCCTCCAATCCCTGCTTGAGGAAATTAGAAATTCCGGGTTCGTCTTCTACTATCAGGATTCGCATGGATAAAGCTTTTGAAAAACAAAATTTAGAATTTCAGATGAAAGTCAGTCACTTGATTTCTTAAGATTCACTTAACTTTTACTTTGCAGGCGCACTCACAACTCCCACCATACTATCAGCCGTACCGTAATACAGCAGCCATTTTCCCTGGAAATAAACTAAGCCTTCCAAAAAGGTTGTGCCCTCGGGATATTGACCAGACTTCTCAAATGGAAGTGTAGGTTGAATAAATGGATCAGTGACACGATCCAACAGCTTCCAAGGTTCGGCAGCATCAAAAAGTGCTTGGCCTCCTGTATAAACGCGATTCCCAAGGTTCTTCACTCCCACTTGCTGGGAGTTTCCCGCATTGTAAAGAACCACGATTCCGTCTTTGGTGAGAAGTGGTGGCGGACCCGCCTCCACCAACCAGGAATCAAAAAATCCAGGTCTTGGACTTAAGACCGGTACTCGGTTTCCCTCGTGGTTTTCCACCGGAACCCAGTTCACCAAATCATCCGAAGTCGCCAACCAGATGTGAGGAACGCCATAATACATCCAGTACTTGCCATTGATTTTGGCAGCGACGAGTTTGCCATTTTTCAATTCGGTGACGATTGCACCGGATTTGGATTCTGTATTGTGATACTTCCCTTCTTTCCATTCTTGGAAGATCGGGCCATGCTTTTCCCAAGTTTTCAGATCTCTGGAGGTAGCGACAGCCAAACGAGGGACATCACGATTCCATTGGGTATAAGTGAGTACAAAAAGTCCTTCCTCGGTCTCCACAATTCGAGGGTCTTCGGTTCC
>CAYTXN010000464.1:0-2696 GCA_964441195.1 uncultured Limnohabitans sp. | reverse complement strand
CCCTTAACCCTTAACCAATTCAACAATTTCTCAATCCAACAAGACAAAAGCCCAAAGTTTAGCACACGGTACTTTTGAACCCTGAACAATTGAACCTCGCAACAATTCAACAGTTCAACAATTACTCAACTCATCGGACATCCGTCATCCAACAACCCCGACAACCCTAAACCTTGAACTCTGAACCACTGAACAATTCCTCAATTCAACAAATAGACAAATGCCTAAAGACTAGCACCAGAAGCTGTGGACCATGGACTGTGGACCGTTGACCAATTTCAACATCTAATCACCCGACAACAATTACACCCCTTAACTCCTAACCCTTAACTCTTAACAATTAACCCTTAACCCATCGGTCAACGTTTTTTAGGCATTGACTTCCTGCCACTGACCACTGACTACTGACCACTGACTACTAACCCCTCCAAACTTCCCAACCTCCCAACCTCCAAACTTCCCCCCATTCTCCTTATTTTCGGGCATGAATAAACTCTTAGCAGGAGCTTCGATTTTATGTATTGCGATGGTCCTACTTGGAATCAATAGGGGATTCGATTATTCAGATGAAGGCTTCTATGCCCTTTTGGCTAATCCATTTCAGGAAAACAAGGCGGGGATTTTTAACTACGATCTATTTTTTAAATTATTCTTTAAGATGACAGGCTATTCCTTCTCTTTGGCCGAACTTCGGGTTTTGAGATTGATAAGCTACTTGTCTGCAGCGTGGGCCTTGGCCGGATTTTGGAAAAATATAGCCGGTGATACGAAAATTCGCTGGGATATCTTTTGGATTTCCTGCCTTGGAATTTTTATGGGATATGCCTTTTTGCCACCAACTCTCTCTTACAATTCTCTTACAGTGGTATTGATCTGCTATTGGCTGAATCTCATTTCCAAGGAGCAAATAACAGTCAAGTCACTCCTGCTTTTGGGAATAATTTTGGCAACCTTGGTTTATGTCAAAATAACCCTTGCGCTACTATTCCTTCCGCTCACGTTTCTTCTTTTGGTTTTCCGTAAAAAAATCAAATCCATCGAAGCGGTAGTACTAATTCTGCCCTTGATTTTATTAGAATTCATCTTTCTGATTTTCCTCAAAGAAAATGCATGGTTAAGACTCATGGAGGGAATTCCCCTTAATTCCGAAAGATCGGGCTATCAAATAGGATTCATGATAAAAAGCATTGTCGTGGGAGGATTTTGGAGCGTATTAACAGCTACACTCTTTTTTTTCCTGGGGTATTTCAAACAATCAAAAAGTTCCTATTACCCTGCTATTCAGATAATCACAGGTTTTAGCGTTTTTGTAATTGGATACCTCACTCACATTACCGACGAATGGAATCATTTGGCACTCTTACTTGCTGCAGCTTTTCTTGGTTTTCAATTTGGAAAAGAGAAATTCCAGCTTACCAAAACCAACTTTTGGATTCTGATTCTATTGATTTTGCCATTCCTTCTTCACCTGGGAAGTAATGTCTATTGGCTCAGGATTGGGATTCACTACCTTGTTTTTTGGGTTTTGGCTTTTATCTGGATTTTCAAAGGATCGAATCTGGAATTGCGATTGCTTGTTCCACTTTTCGCTGTAGTACTAGTATTTAATGGGATTTGGTGGCATCCCTTTGGTCATGAAAAACCACTGTGGTCACAGAAAGTGGAGTGGAAGATAGGAGAGGGGAATGCCTTACTAATTGACCCTGATTTGGCATTCATTGCATCCCAACTTAAAAAATTCCAAGTAGAACATCCCCAAACCCAACTAATGGCGGCTTACAGGATTCCGGGTTTAGTCTGGTTAACAGGTTCAACTCATCCTTTTTCTCCCGGGATATGGGAATTGAACCAGTTAAATGCCTTATTTGAAGATAAACCTCATGCAATGATTTACAACAAGCTGCAGGACTTACCCGAAGATTGGAAATTCAAAAACAGCCAAGATCTAGGAGTTTTCCGAGAGGATAGTATTCTTTTACTATGGGATTGAGTAAGGAAAATCGCTTCATGCTTTATTGGGCTGCCATCTCCGGCATCGCTACCCTCATGATTTGGTTCTTGCCTTGGCGATTCCAGGTAAATGATGATGAAGTAATGATGTGGTTAGTTTCTGGAGCCTATACGGGTCAGCAAGAATGGTTTGCTGTTTTTCTCCACCCAATCCTCAGTTGGACTTTTTCGAAAATTTATTATTTGTCGCCTTCGATTCCATGGTATCCACTGGCTTGGTTTATTATCCTGTATTTGAGTTTTTTGACATTTGTAAATCTTGTTTTTAAAGGACCGAAACCGTTAATCTTAAAAAATCTTTGGGTACTTTTTGCCTTCGCCTTCTTAGCTCACTTCCTGTTCTTTCTTCAGTTTTCTATGGTTGCGGCATTCGCATTGACCGTTGCTCTTTCCGTCAGGTTAAGCAGGGATGCGAATTCCCCAATTGCCATTTTCCCCGAAGATTTACTTCTACTGATAGGATTTCTGGTTCGTCCCGAAATATTGATAATATTATTGCTTGGGACTCTGTTTATAAAAGGTGTTGTTTTTAGAGAAAAAGGAATCCTCAAAAAGCTGACTTTTCCATTCATTCTTTGGGCCGTGGGCTTGGGAATAACCTGGATTTGCCTCAAATCAAATGATCTTCAAGAGTTCCAAAAGCTCAACCAACTCCGTTCACAAGTTTTCGATCATCCAGCCCTGCA
>CAYTXN010000463.1:0-2699 GCA_964441195.1 uncultured Limnohabitans sp. | reverse complement strand
GACAAGTTTGTGATGCATCGGTCCAAGGATTTTGGACTGGACAAGGAACATTACTTGGGAGATGGTGTGATCACGGGCTACGGAGAAGTGAACGGTCGCTTGGTCTATGTGTTTTCGCAGGACTTCACGGTTTTCGGAGGTTCGCTTTCTGAAACTCATGCTGAGAAAATATGCAAAATCATGGATATGGCCATGAAAAACGGTGCTCCGGTTATTGGTTTAAATGACTCTGGAGGAGCCAGAATTCAAGAGGGAGTTAATTCCTTGGGCGGATACGCTGATATTTTTTACAGAAATACGTTGGCTTCTGGTGTGATTCCACAAATCTCAGCGATTATGGGGCCTTGTGCCGGAGGGGCAGTTTATTCTCCTGCGATCACCGATTTTATTTTGATGGTAGAAAACACCTCCTATATGTTTGTGACAGGGCCAAATGTCGTGAAGACTGTGACCCAAGAAACTGTAACTGCAGAAGAACTCGGTGGAGCCTCTACCCACAGCACCAAGTCAGGGGTGACCCATTTTGCCTGCGCCAACGAACTGGAAGCGATTCGCCACATCAAACGATTGCTAAGTTATATCCCTCAGAATTGTGAAGATCAGGCTCCGGTTTATCCGTATGATTTGAAAAAAGATGAGTCTAGAAAAGTACTGGATTCGATTATTCCTGAAAATCCCAATCAACCTTATGATATGCGGGATGTGGTTAGGGGAATTGTAGATGAGGAGTCATTTTTGGAAGTTCATGAAAACTATGCAGACAATATTGTAGTTGGATTTGCTAGAATAGCAGGCAGAAGTATTGGCATTGTCGGAAACCAACCGCAATCGATGGCTGGAGTTTTGGACAATCATGCTTCGGTTAAAGCAGCTCGGTTTGTACGTTTTTGTGATAGTTTCAATGTTCCACTGTTGGTTTTGGTAGATGTTCCGGGGTTCTTGCCAGGAACCGATCAGGAATGGAATGGAATAATTACAAACGGAGCCAAATTGCTCTATGCGTTCTCTGAAGCGACAGTTCCGCGGATTACTGTCATTACCAGAAAAGCATATGGAGGCGCCTATGACGTCATGAACTCTAAGCACATCGGAGCAGACATGAATTATGCCTGGCCGACTGCCGAGATTGCCGTTATGGGAGCAAAGGGAGCGGCCGAAATTATTTTCAAAAAAGAAATAGCCGAGGCTTCAGATCCGGAAGCCAAGCTTCAGGAAAAAGTGGAGGAGTACACGGCAAAGTTTGCAAATCCATATCGCGCTGCGCACCGTGGATTCATAGATGAAGTGATTTTGCCATCTGATACGCGACTTAAATTAATCAAAGCATTCAAAATGCTGGAAAACAAGGTGGATAAGCTGCCGAGGAAGAAGCATGGGAATATTCCCCTTTGATCCTATTCAAAATTTAAATTCAATTAATTCAAAAAATGGATTCAAACACCTTTTTACATAAGTATCTCAACAACGCTTCACCCACCGGTTTCGAAGCATCTGGGCAGCAAATTTGGTTGGATTATGTTCGCCCTTTTGTGGACACTTATTTTACCGATAATTACGGGACAGCCGTTGGGGTTATAAATCCGGAGGCTGAATATAAAGTGGTAATTGAAGCACATGCGGATGAAATCAGCTGGTTTGTCAATTACATCAAAGACGACGGGTATATTTATGTCCGCCGAAATGGTGGTTCGGATCATATGATTGCACCATCCATGCGGGTGAATATTCATACCGATAAAGGAATCATTCCCGGCGTTTTTGGTTGGCCGGCTATCCATGTGAGAAAAGAAGGCAAAGAAGATGCACCCACTTTGGACAATATTTTCATAGATGTCGGAGCCCGATCCAAAGCAGAAGTGGAGGAAATGGGAATCCATGTCGGTTGTGTCATCACTTTTAAAGATGAGCTGATTGAGCTGAACGGAAAATTCTGGTCAGGTCGTGCTTTGGATAATCGTATCGGTGGCTATATGATCGCTCAGGTTGCCCGGAAAATCAAAGAGGCGGGAATTCAACTCCCATTTGGCTTGTATGTCGTAAATGCGGTGCAGGAAGAAATCGGACTTCGAGGAGCGGAGATGATCGCACATCGAATCAAACCAAATGTTGCCATCATCACTGATGTCTGTCACGATACTACTGCACCTCTATATAATAAGGTGACAAGTGGCGATCAAACTGCCGGCAAAGGCCCTGTCCTGACTTATGGAGCTTCCGTTCACAAGAAACTGTTGGACTTGATTATTGATACTGCAAAGAAAAAAGCGATCCCATTCCAGCGCGCGGCTGCTTCAAGAGTCACTGGAACCGATACAGATGCATTTGCTTACTCAAACGAAGGTGTCCCATCAGCTTTGATCTCACTTCCTTTAAAATATATGCATACCACGGTTGAGACAGCGAGCAAAGAAGACATCGAGCAAGTCATCAATTTGATGTATGAATTCTTGTTGGACTTTGATCCAAGTTTTGATTTTAGATATATAAAATAAGTCAACTGTCAACAGTCCACGGTCGACAGCTGTGGACTGTGGAAAGTCGAACGCTGACCATAATGGAATTCACAGATCATCTAAACCGTACCATTTTTCTCTCAAGGCTGCCAAAGCGAATTGTTTCTCTAGTTCCATCTCAGACGGAGTTGTTGGTGGATTTGGGTTTGGAAGAAAAGCTAGTAGGAGTGACCAAATTTTGTGTTC
>CAYTXN010000462.1:0-2704 GCA_964441195.1 uncultured Limnohabitans sp. | reverse complement strand
GCTTTATCCGAAGATCATCCAAACTATGTGGGAAAGCTTGGTATGCACGGGAACTACGCTCCCAATCTTTTGACTAATCAGTGTGACGTTTTGATTGCGGTAGGAATGCGCTTTGACGATCGTGTTACTGGAGATTTGAAACGCTATGCAAAGCAGGCAAAAGTCATTCATCTAGAACTTGACGCTGCTGAAGTAAATAAAAATGTGAAAGTGGAAGTAGCTGTGATGGGCGATTGCAAAGAAAGTCTTGCCATGCTCACAGAAGCTGTTCAGTCCAAAAAGCATGATTCCTGGATGGAGAAATTTCGGGAGCTGGAAAGACAGGAAACCGAAGCAGTAAAACAGCACGACCTTACGCCATCTAAAGTTGGCCTCACTATGGGTGAGGTGATTCACCAAATTAATCAATACAAAGCTGACGATGCTGTTCTCGTGACTGATGTTGGACAGCACCAAATGATTGCTTGGAGATATTTTAACTACAAGAAAACTCGGACTCAGGTGACTTCAGGAGGATTAGGAACAATGGGTTTTGCACTTCCAGCCGCTTTGGGAGCCCAATTGCATGATTATTCGCGACAGGTGATTTGTGTTGTCGGAGATGGTGGAATTCAAATGACTATTCAAGAATTGGGTACCATCATGCAGACAAAAGCACCTGTGAAGATTGTCCTTTTGAATAACAACTTCCTCGGGATGGTTCGTCAATGGCAGCAGATGTTCTTTGACAGACGCTATTCCTTCACAGAACTTGACAACCCTGATTTTACCAAAATAGCTGATGCCTACAATATCAGAGCACAAAAAGTAACGGAAAGGACTGATTTGAAGGAAGCTATCGAGGATATGTTGATCCATGATGGACCTTTCTTCCTTGAGGTGGTGGTCGAGAAAGAAGACAACGTATTCCCAATGATTGCTACCGGTTGCTCGGTAGAAGAAGTAAGACTAAGCTAATTCTAAGCTATGAAATCGAGCATTTCACAAGTGTCACAAAGAGAGATGTATATCTGCTATGCGAGATTCCATGTGACCATTAAGAAAAAATTATAAACAGATGAAACGTTATACCATTTTCGTCATTACAGAGAATTTCATCGGAATTCTCAACCGAATCACCATCATTTTTACCCGCCGAGGGATCAACATTGATGCGCTGACAGCCTCAGAAAGCCGGATACCGGGAATCCACCGAGTCACTATCGAGGTGACGGTCAATGAGGATACCGTCATTCAACTTGTTAATCAAATCGAGAAGATTATCGACGTAATCAAGGCCTTTTATCATGAAGATGAAGGTGTGGTGTATCAGGAAATCGCTCTTTATAAAATCCCGGTTTCAAAACTTGATGGAGGTTTGGAAAAAGTGATTCGTCAGCATAATGCAAAAATCATTGCAGCTGAACCTGATTTCGTGGTTCTCGAACTCACGGGTCACAAAGAACAAACTCAGGAATTGTTGGAAATACTCAAAGGATATGGATTGTTGGAATTTGCCCGATCAGGTCGTGTTGCGGTGGCTAAGCGAATGCTGACCATTGAATCATTTATCAAATAATATTTCAACCCAAGCATAATCAAACTATTAAATCAAACCTTAGAAAAAATGAAGTTAAAATTCGGCACAGTTGAAGAAAACGTAGTAACCAGGGATGAATTTCCTCTGGAAAAAGCCAGAGAAGTCCTCAAAAACGAAGTTATCGCGGTTTTGGGTTATGGTGTTCAGGGTCCAGGTCAGGCATTAAACCTAAAAGACAATGGATTCAACGTGATCGTTGGACAGCGCAAAGGCTCCAAGACTTGGGATAAAGCTGTTTCTGACGGTTGGGTTCCTGGTGTTACACTTTTTGACTTGGAGGAAGCTTGCGAAAAAGGCACCATTCTTCAATTTCTGCTTTCTGATGCAGGACAAATTGCACTTTGGCCAACAGTGAAAAAACACCTAACTCCCGGAAAAGCCCTTTACTTTTCTCATGGATTTGGAATCACTTATAAAGAAAAAACAGGCATTATTCCTCCAGCGGATGTGGATGTGATTTTGGTAGCGCCAAAAGGTTCCGGTACTTCTTTGAGAAGAATGTTTGTCGAAGGCCGTGGTTTGAACTCTTCCTACGCAATCTATCAAGACGGTACTGGCAAAGCGAAAGACAGAGTAGTTGCTTTGGGTATCGGTGTGGGATCAGGTTACCTTTTTGAAACAGACTTCTACAGAGAAGTGACATCAGATTTGACCGGAGAAAGAGGGACTTTGATGGGAGCTATTCAGGGGATTTTTGCTGCACAATATGAAGTATTGAGATCCAATGGTCACACACCTTCTGAAGCTTTCAACGAAACCGTAGAAGAATTGACCCAGTCCTTGATGCCTTTGGTGGCTGAGAATGGAATGGACTGGATGTATGCCAACTGCTCTACAACTGCTCAAAGAGGTGCCTTGGACTGGTGGAAGCCTTTCCGAGATGCGACTAAACCAGTTTTTGAAAAGCTATATGAATCTGTGAAGACAGGTCAGGAAGCTCAAAAATCAATCGATTCCAACTCTAAGGCTGATTATAGAGAAAAGCTAGAAGTAGAATTGAAAGAATTGAGAGAGTCTGAAATGTGGCAAGCTGGTGCGGTCGTTCGTCAATTAAGACCAGAAAATAATTAAAACCCAAACCCCTAAGAATATGAGTGACAAGCTGTGGATTTTTGATACGACCCT
>CAYTXN010000461.1:0-2717 GCA_964441195.1 uncultured Limnohabitans sp. | reverse complement strand
CTTCGAGCTCTTGGAGATTTTCCACTACTTCCAGTGGAGCGCCGGAGCGGATAGCATAGTCAATAAGCTCATCCTTGGTCGCTGGCCAGGGTGCGTCCTCTAGATAGGATGCTAATTCAAGTGTCCAGTACATAGTGTTTATTTTAAAAGGTATTCTTCAATTTTTGAAGGTGCAAGATTAATGAATTTTTGGATAAGTAGTGTCTACTTAAATTCGAGGAGAAAGTTGTTTCAAAATATAGTTTTTTACATCAATTTTTCGCTTGAGCCCAGAAACCTTTTTTCGCATCATCATTTCAAAGTCAGGAGTTTGTACTCGGAAGTTGTCTGAATTGTTTTGCATGGTATCCAACTCGCCTTGATCTCGATGAAGTAAGTCTTTGATTATAGATGACTTAATTTGATTTTGTTCCTGAAGTGGCATGGAATCAAAGTCTGAATATTTGTTGTGAGCGAGTTTCTCCAGGAAGGCTTTTTCAAAAATGATATCCATAAAAAACTGATACGATCTCGCAGGCAGGTTCGCTTCTTTGGGCTTTCGTAGGGGAAGTTTTTTCCAGTCTTCCTGAATTGCTTTTGCTCGAGTCGTGATCGCATAAGAAGTAGGCTGATGGGCCAATTTCTTCAGCTCATCCACCATTTCATCTATTTTCCGAAGAATTTCCCGAGGATGCATCTGAGGACCTGGATTTAGACCTCTCTTATACCTGGAGAAAATCCGGTTGTTCAGTTTAGAAAACTCATCCCAAAGTGGTTGACGTTTTTCTGCAGGCACTTTCCCTGCTTCCTTCCATTCTTTTTGGATTCGCTTGCTGATTTCAAAAGCCATTTTGGCATCGGGAAGATCATGCGCCTCTCGAGCTTGGATGACTAGTGCTTCATATACTTTGATGTTTTCTTCGGCTTGAAGAGCCATTCCTTCGAAGTAATGTCTTCTATTTTCGAAGAAAGTCTGAATTGATTCATTAAACTCTTGCTCGATCTCCTCATGAATTTCTTTTTCCACTGGGCCTGTTTTGATCCAGCGCATTTTCAATTCCTTGAAAAATTCAGCGGTATTTTTCCAGTCCGTATCGTTCTTCATTGCCTCCGCTTCCAAGATCAGTGTCTTTTTCACTTCCAGATTTTTGGAGCGATTGGCCTGAATGATTTCGTTTAAAAATTCTTCTTGGGTATTGAGTTCCTCAATCAATGGAATAAAATCCCCCAAAGCGTCACATTCATAGAGTGAATCGCGCAGATGAATCAGCTTCATTAGGAACGAACCCTTGTTTTGGTTTTCCTCAATATCTGATTTCAGTTTGCCTACTTTGTCTTTAATTTGCTCAAATCGTGCTTCAAAATAGCTGAGCGTGGAGGCTTCATCTTCTTTGACTTCACCGATTACTCGGTCATTCCGCCCTAAAAAACCTTTCAAATAGACTTTGCTGTCTTTGATATATCCATACGGATGTTCCATTTCAATTTAATAGGTTATAGGTGGTCGTTTTCAATTTTTCGCAAAATAATCATTTAGCCTTCACTTATCCTAAGAAAGCCATATTTTTGCCATCTTGCTTCAATCACATTATCAACGATTAAAATACCAATATGAGCTCAGAAAAAATTATCTTTTCTATGGCCGGGGTTTCTAAAATTTACCCCCCACAGAAAAAAGTCCTTAAAGATATTTACCTCTCATTTTTTTATGGCGCCAAAATCGGTGTTTTGGGTTTGAACGGCTCTGGAAAGTCTTCTTTGCTTCGGATTATCGCCGGAGTGGACAAAGAGTTCCTTGGCGAAGTAGTCTGGTCACCAGGCTATACCGTCGGCATGCTTGAGCAGGAGCCAAAGCTCGACCCAACCAAAACAGTGAAAGAAGTAGTCGAAGAAGCTGTCTCTGACACGGTCAACTTGCTGAAGGAATTCGAAGAGATTAACGAGAAATTTATGGATCCTGCACTGATGGACGATCCCGATGCGATGGACAAGTTGATCACCCGTCAGGGAGAGGTTCAGGAGAAGCTGGACGCTGCCAATGCTTGGGAACTTGACGTGATGCTGGACAAGGCAATGGATGCCCTACGGCTGCCTCCAAGCGATGCAAACGTGGCGAATCTTTCCGGTGGTGAAAAGAGGCGAGTTGCACTTTGTCGCTTGTTACTTCAGGAACCTGATGTCCTACTTCTCGATGAACCTACCAACCACCTTGATGCAGAATCTGTGCATTGGCTAGAGCAGCATTTGCAAAACTACAAGGGCACCGTCATCGCCGTGACTCACGATAGATATTTCCTTGACAATGTAGCTGGTTGGATTCTCGAGCTTGATCGTGGCGAAGGTATTCCTTGGAAAGGAAATTATTCTTCTTGGCTGGACCAAAAGCAAAATCGACTGAAGCAGGAAGAAAAGACTGAATCCAAACGACAAAAAACGCTTGAGCGTGAATTGGAATGGATCCGCATGTCTCCGAAAGCAAGACAGTCCAAAGGCAAAGCCCGACTTTCTGCTTATGATAAATTAGTTGGAGAGGAATCGAAAGAGCGAGAAGCAAAATTGGAGCTTTTCATCCCACCGGGACCAAGACTTGGGGCTAAAGTCATTGAAGTAAACAACGTATCCAAGGCTTATGGAGACAAGTTGCTTTTCGAAAATCTGAGTTTCTCACTTCCTCAAGGTGGAATAGTGGGAATCATCGGTCCAAACGGCGCCGGAAAATCCACACTTTTCAAATTGAT